>CALHDG010000271.1 GCA_938023075.1 uncultured Chitinophagales bacterium | reverse complement strand
TAAATGTTCAAATTTTAGCAAAGAGATTTTTTGATATACAAGTTAAAAAACGCAGGCTTAGTGGTGCTAAGACGAGTATTTTTAATGAAGTAGATCGGAAAATCTCAAAGGTAAAAATGGACAGTTATTTTTGAATTATTCATAAAGCATTTAACGTGAAGCACTGTGCTATAATTTACATCAAATAAATTTATGAAAATATTCCACGAGATATGTGCCCTACTTAACAAACAGCAGATTGAATTTACCCATAAAAGTCATGAACCCACTTTTACCTCCGAAGATTCTTCGAGAATACGGGGCGATGCTTTATCTGCCGGTGCAAAAGCCATCTTATATAAAATTGAAAAAGATTTTTACTTATTTGTTTTTGCAGCAGATCAAAAACTAAACACCAAAAAAATTAAAGCTTATTTTAAAAGTAGAGGAAAGAAAGCAAAAAGTACACGTTTTGCAAGTGTTGAAGAATTAAAAGAACTTACTGGTTTAGTCCCGGGATCAGTGCCACCTTTCGGAAGACCTATATTAAATTTTGAGTTGTTTGTTGATCCTTCACTGTTGAAAAATAAACATATTTCATTTAATGCAGGTTCTTTAACCAACTCTATAAACATGCGTTTAGAAGATTACATTAAGATAGCACAACCTATTGTTTTTGAGTTCGTTGAATAATATAATGTCACAATTTTTATATAGTTGGATTTAAAGAATTCTTCTTACCAAAGCATGACAAAATAGGACACTTTAATCAAACAATGACTTAGTTTTTTCCTTTTCCTCATAGTAGTGATCAATTAGTTTATCTGGTCCCTCGGCAGCAGCAACTGCTAATTGATCACATCGTTCATTTTCTGTATGCATGTTATGACCTTTCACCCATTTAAAATTGACTTTATGTTGCCTATAAATTTTTAGAAAACGTTTCCATAAATCAGGATTTTTTTTCTTTTTGAATCCTTTTTTTTCCCAACCAAAAACCCAATTTTTAACAACGGCATCCATAACATATTTTGAATCGGTAGTGACTAATACTTCTAAATTGGGTTTGGTTAATTGTTCTAAGGCAACAATAACGGCAAGTAATTCCATACGGTTATTGGTAGTATGGCGGTAACCTTGCGAAAATTCTTTAACATGTTTACCATACCGCATTACTATGCCGTAGCCTCCTCTTCCCGGGTTTCCCTGAGCTGCCCCGTCTGTAAATATTTCTATTAGCATGCAGGAAATATAAACTGTTTATCTGCTAAATACAATTTAATAACAAAAAAGAAAGGTAAATTAACAACACCCACCACCGTCATAAAAATGAGTTGATGGACTGATGAAAATATCATTACGCTGAAGTTGGCTTAGTGCTTGAGCAGTTTTATCGCAAACCGGCAGTGGTTGATTTGGCAATAAAGTATGCCCTTTGTTATCATCAAAATATTCATCCGAGCCAAAGTAAATAGCTGTTTTGCCGGTAAATATACAAGGTCCATCTGCAGGCATAGGGTCTTTAATAGCGCACACTTCAACACTTTCAATATAAAGCATTTCTTTAGTATCGTAGTTTGTAGTATCTAAAATTCGATAAGGTCGTTTGGCTCTAACCTCCACAGTGCCGAAGCCACAATCTGTAATCATTTTAAGATAGTTGTTTAAAGAAATGGCACCACTCAAGCAAAGTGCCCGAAGCTGCTCATCATTTTGCAAACTTTCTGGCATGGGTTGCTCACAAACCGGATCGGATAATACCAACCGCCCATTCGGTTTTAAAACCCGGTACATTTCTTGCAGAGCCTTTTTTAAATCTGCTTGTTTAAAAATATTGAATAAACAATTTTGAGCAGCCACATCAATACTTTCATTTTCAAGAGGTAACTGTAAAGCATCACCTTTTATTAATTTAACAAAATCGCGACTAAACCAATCGTTTTCAGCTTCAGCCTCTGTAAAATTGTTTGAAGAAGCCTCTAACATTTCTTGCACAGAATCCACTCCAATAATCGCACCTGGTTTTCTACTAAAATAGGCAAATTGAAGTAACTCCATGCCCCCACCAACACCAACATATAGTATAGTTGGTTCGTTTATCAAATCGCGAGGATGCACCGTGCTGCCACAACCATAATTCATATCTAACATAATTTTAGGTATGCTTAAACCGGGTAACTGCCAAACCGGAGTGGTAGTACAACATAAACCCACATTAGGATTTTCTGCGGCATCTTTATACACATTATGTGTAGTTTCTAAATATGAAGTCATAATTTAAATTAAGCTGATGGCGAATATCGGTATTTAATACAAATTTATTTGTCATAATTTTGACTAATGCTAAACTTGTTAAGGTTGAGTTTTGGGCTTTTTTACTTCTGGATTTTGTGCCGCTTCATAGTGGTGCTATGGAGCTCTCCTTTCGGTCGAGATGACAAGTTTTATTATAAACAATTTAAACTACTTGCAAAGCAATACAAAAGCAAAATTTTAAGTAAAACAATAAATATTGAATCTTTACGAATAATTGAAAATAATAAATTTTTAAAAAAATAGCGGCTACCCGCCTAAGCATGGATACCCACGTCATACTGAAACCTGTGCTGAACTTGATTCAGTATCTGGAGCGAAGCGGAATAAATGCTCAGTATCTCACGGCTACTTCAACCAACGTAAGTATACCCAATACGCTGTTTCAATATGACAGATTCTGAGCAAGCTACTTCACTTCGTTCAGCACCTTCTCAGAATGACGGATTTTGTCCGGTGTGTTTGAGGGGTAGCCAAAATAGCTACTACCGAAACTTCAGTCATTATATGATATGATAGCCATCGGTACGTGCTTTTTATTGACAACCATCGGTACGTACTTTAAATTGAGCACCTGCTTGTACACTAAAGGCTGTATTTAAACGAACCCGGTTGGCGTTATATTCAACTTGTTGATTACTGTTAATTAACACAGCTCCATTAGTTGTGATATCTCCACTACTTTCATAAAGGTTTTGATAAGGTGTATTGATACTGATAAACCAGTTGGGTTGACAATTTCCGGTAGTTGAACATGGCGAGCAAACACCTCCACCACAATCAATACCGGTTTCATTGCCGTTTTGTATACCATCATTACACGTAGGTGTAGGGTTTACCGTTCCACAAGTCCATGTTTCATTGGGGTTAGTTAGTGAATAGGTATCAGCACAACTGCTTCCACTGCAAAAAACACCGTCGAAATAATCACTATACATAGTTATACCTGAACTGGTTTCTACTAAAGCAAATACGTAATTACCAAAATCGAAAATCTCTATGCTTGTTCCATTACAATTAGTATAATCTACAAAATTGTTTAGAAATGGATAGTTGATAAAAATTATCGGTTCATTACCTGTTGGGCATGTTGGGCAAGTTCCTCCACAATCCACGCCAGTCTCATTACCGTTTTGAATACCATCACTACAAGTAGCCGGACAAGTGGGGCAAGTTCCGCCGCAATCTACACCAGTCTCGTTACCGTTTTGAACACCATCGCTACAAGTTGCCGGACAAGTGGGACAAGTTCCACCACAATCTACTCCTGTCTCGTTGCCGTTTTGAATACCATCGCTACAAGTAGCCGGACAAGTGGGACAAGTTCCACCACAATCCACTCCAGTCTCGTTGCCGTTTTGAATACCATCGCTACAAGTTGCCGGACAAGTGGGGCAAGTTCCACCACAATCTACTCCAGTCTCGTTGCCGTTTTGAATGCCATCGCTACAAGTTGCCGGACAAGTAGGACAAGTTCCTCCGCAATCTACATCAGTCTCGTTACCGTTTTGAACACCATCGCTACAAGTCGCCGGACAAGTGGGGCAAGTTCCACCACAATCTACGCCAGTCTCATTGCCGTTTTGAATGCCATCATTACAAGTTGGTGGATTGGTATCTCCACAAATCCAGGTGTTGCTTGGCGTTTCCAAATTGTAGGTTTCTAAACATCCGATACCAGCGCAGAAAACACCATCGGCATAACTAGCATACATATTAACCTCGTTATTTAATGTTACAATGGCGAAAGCATAACTGCCGAAGTTGTACACATCTACCGTTGTTCCGGTACAATTATTTTGATCTATTATATCATTTAAAAATGGATAGAGCGTAAAAACATTAGAATTATTGGTTATCGGTGGCTGACTGTCATCACACAAACCACTGCTTAAACAAGTGCGTGTATTTTTATGCCCGGTAATTACATTATAGGTTACCGTTTGCACATTAATAAACGATGAAGTAGGAATAATCAAACTCATCATATTAGAGGGATTATTGGAGGTAGAATGGCTTGCACCCCAAGTATGTCCCATTTCGTGTATCCATAAATTAGTTTTACGAGCTTCTGAAAAGCCGTTGTTTTCTTCAACCCAATTGTAGCCAAACGGATCACAAACACCAAAAGTAAAGGAGAAGCCAAAATTTTGCGTTACCCCTCTGCCTGTAAAAAATGTAGCTAAATCAGGATTGGTGTTAAAGCCAGATCCCGGTTCTACCAAACCTTCTCCCCATTGATAAAAATCGTACAAAATAGAACCATCAACGCAAGCACCATTCGTCCAATTACAGGGGGTAAAATTAAAATCGGATGTAATTTCACTAAAACCAGTTTCATAAATTTCAAGGAGCTTATAGTCAATTTCAAATTCTTCAATATAAAAGGCAGATACATTATTGGCACGTGCACTAATCATAAATGCAGCTTCATCTGCACCACCATACAAATCTTTAAATGCCTGATCGTAAGCAACGGCTATTTCGGCGCATTCAATGGCTTGTTTTTCTGCTGTTGAATTGGTGTGACTCATCAAATCAATATGCGGTGCTTCTTCTTGGTTACCGCAAATTTGTGGATGGTTGACATCAACAACATCGGTCTCTTCATAAACTATATAAGTATAAGTTGAAATTTCACTTAAGTAATGTTTTGCGGATTCAATAAAATATGCCTTGTTATTGATCACTATTTTACCCATTAAATTATCGTTAGATATTGTTAAAGTGGATAATTGACTTTGCTGATTGGCATAACCTCTTAAAGAAACTAAGTCCGGTTTATGATCAGTAGATTTTTTTTGATTGGATGAAATTTGTCGAGTATATTGAAAGTTAGACGCGAAAATAGGATGTGCAAGAAAGTTGATATCCCAAATAAATTGATTACCGATGTTAAAAGAAATATCGATTGGCTGATCTAAGTTTTTTAGTTGATTGTAAAAAACAGCTGTATTAATTTCAACAATTGTAAAATGGTTAAACTTTTGATTTAAATTGTTATAAGGCGACCATTTTTGAACCGTATATTGATCTTTTTCATTTGAATTATATATTAATTTAGCTTCAATATTTAAATTGGTAGCTTGAGTTAATGTTGCCCAAATTAAACCCAATAGCAACATTGCGAACTTTGTATGCATTGTTTTATTATTTAATATTAAAATAAGATAGTGTAAACTATTGCAAGTTAAGCTAATTGTTGTAATTGTGCTTTTTGGGTATAGAACTCATTTTACAATTAAATAAAAAGCTGTACACTTAAAACTCAAATGCGCCAACTGCTTTTTCGCAACCTTCCCAGTTAATTTGAACATTCGACTCATCATACAACAACTCTTCGGGAGTGAGCAAATCCGGAAAACCCTTCCAACCGGCAGTCGGACCATAAAAATTACCCGACTTTGCTTCTTTATCCATAGCAGCCCGAATAATGCCCGTTGCACCATCTTCTGCCGATTGAGCCCGTTCCATTAAGTCTGATTTTTTTGCCATGCCTCCTGTGGTAGCGGTAGTTACCTGAAGATTAGTTTGAGCAAGCCCGGGATGAGCAAGTAAAGATAAGATGTTGGTAATCTTCGCTTCCTCTAACTTGTTTTTTAAACCGTAAGTGAAAGCGGCATTTGCCAATTTAGTTTGATGATAGCGCTCCCATCTCGGACCCCTGAAGCTAAGGGTTTCTTCTTCCGTTCCATCTCCACCTAAATTACCGCCTTTTTGCTCAAAGTAGTCCATCACTAATGGTCCGCCTAATCTTGCCATAGAACTGTGGTTAACAATGCGAGCTTCTTTACTTTTTTTAAGTAAAGGAAATAATTCTTTTGTAATTAAAAAATGAGATAGGACATTGGTTTGCATTTGAACATCATATCCATCTTTAGTCGCCTCATCTTTAAAAGCCATTACGCCTGCATTATTCACTAATACATCGAGTACATCGTACTTAGCTTTTATGGTTTCCATCGCACCTCGCATACTTTCAAAATTTTGTAAATCGCAAGTGATGGCTTCAAATTTGCCTTCGGGTACAGATTCCTGAAGTTGCTTTAAGGACTGTACCGATCGTTCACTTTCCCGATTAAGTAACAAAACCCTAGCTCCTTTTTTTGCGACTTCTCTAGCACAGTAAAAACCTGTGCCGGTGGTTGTTCCGGTTATTGCCACTACTTTACCGGTCATGTCTTGAGCATGGTTATTGATAACCTGTTCAAGATGCATGGTTTCTATTTGTCCACTCATATTATTTATTTCTTTTTCTTTCTAAGCAATTAAAAATTTGGAGGAATTGCATTTTAAAAATAACAATTTAAAACTCAATACTTCCGGTTGAAAATTTCACTATAAATAACCGCATCAAAAGCGTTAAAATCAAAGCCTTTCACCTTCTTTTTGAAGTCAACTTTTTTGCGACGTTTTGTTTTTTGCACTTGCAGGGTCGCATTTTCAGGTTTTGGAACTTTCTTTTTCTTGACTTTTTTAGGTTGCTGTGCAGGCTTATCAAAAAGTTGAGGTTTGGATTTGGGTTTTCTTGGGGCGGGTTCAGGCATTTCCAATTCTCTCAGCATTTCTTCAATGGTCGTCTCAAAAGGATTTTTCCTTGGTTTAGGCGTTGTGCTTTTTTTAGGAGCTTGTTGTTGTTGGTAGGGTTGGGGAGCAGGTCTTCTATTAGGCACAGGCTGTACCTTTTTTTGCACTCTTTTCTTTTTTTGAACAGGCTGTTGAATGGGCTTATTTACCGGTTGCTGATTGACGGTTTTTGGTTGTGATCGCTTTTGCGGTTGTTGAACAACGGGCGGTTGGGCAGTTTTTTTTCTTTTTTTACGTTTGTTACCACTACCAATAATGGAAATAATAATATACGCTACAAAAAACAAAAACGGTAATAATTCTTCCATGGTTTTAATTTATGGTATACATCTTAATGATAAATTATATATCAATATTATAGTATCAATTAACAAAGTACAAGTTATTTTATTTTAAAGAATTAAACAAAAAAATGCCTGTTTAAATTCCATTTAATAAAAAATCCATAACATCAACATGATCAGCAAAATCAAATAGGGTAGGGGTTTGGCTTTCTCCAAATTTAAGAGTTTCGAAATCTAACTTAAAACCGGCTTCTGAAACCACACATTGAATCGCTTCTTGGTTCTCTTTCAGATAGCGTTTTAAAAAACTTTCTTCATCATAAAATTGATAATTTAAACAAGAGATCGGTGAAGCAATTTGTTCATCTTCTTTTATCAATAAATTTTCGCTGGCAAAATGCGGTGTTTTATTAATGAGCAACAAAGATAGCTGATAATCATAGTTATTTTTATATTTATGATGATGTTTAATATCCGGTTCAGTCGCTTCAAAAGTGGATAAGAGATTGGGAAAATCATAATTAAGAGGTACCATTACTTTTGATACATTACGGCAGCCCAAACCATAATAACTAAAAACATCTTTGCTTAAGCGGTTCAGTTGTTCTTTACTTTCTGTACCGCTTAGTATGGCGAGGCTGTTGCGGTTTTTACGAATAATGTGCGGATATTTTGAAAAATAATATTCAAAATAACGGGAACTGTTGTTGCTGCCGGTCGCAATAATCGCATCAAAACCTTTCAATCTTTCTTCTATAAAAATATAATCTTTCCATTTTGGCTCAACCAATATCAACTGATTGATGATAAAACGACTTAAAAAATCATCTTTTGAAGAAATTTTAAGTTGCGCTTTATTGCCAGAAAGTAAAATATACAACAAATCTTGAAAGCCAACCAAAGGTATATTGCCTGCCATAACTAAACCAACTGTTTTAGGTGTCTTGTTTTCTGCTGGAATAGCATATTGACCACAAAATTCCGTTAACTTTTCAGTATTTACATAATTATTTTTGATGGCTTCAAAAGCCGTTTTAACATGGTGTGCCGTAAACCAACCATTGTGTAAAACAGCGGAATTTAGGGTTTCTAAGAAGTTTTTATTGTCAAAATCAATCTGGTCATTGAGTTTTCCAAAAGCACGAATACGCTCGTTCAGTTGCATAATGAACTTTTTTTGTTGCGAAGGTGTTAAAAATTTTGTTCTTTTACAGTATAATTGAAGTAAAATAAAACATGGCAATATTTATAACAGATGAATGCATTAATTGCGGAGCTTGCGAACCGGAATGCCCCAACAATGCAATTTACGAAGGTGGAGTAGAATGGGCAATTGCAGATGGTACGGCAGTTAAGGGCAACTACACCTTAGAAACCGGCAGTGAAGTGGCAGTAGATGCCCGGCAAGAAACCATTAGTGAAGATTACTATTTTATAGTACCAGATAAATGCACAGAGTGCAAAGGTTTTCACGAAGAACCACAATGTGCAGCGGTATGTCCGGTAGACTGTTGTTTACCCGACCCGGAAAGAGAGGAAACCGAAGAAACGCTGTTGGCTCGGAAAGAGCGCTTACACTTATAAACGCATATTTACCAGGATAAAAAGCCTTGTTCCTATGTTGAGCAAGGCTATTTTTTTGTTGTTAACTTCAAGTTTAAAAGATGTGAGCCAAATGGATTAGAAACAAGTTTGATCACGAATAATTCTAAGTGTTTATTTATGTAATAGATTGATCTAAATGATAGAAAAAATGATTAAAATACTCCAAAAAAAACACCTGCTTATCATTGGTGGTTCGGCTAAAGAACGGCATAATTTAATCAGTGAAATAATTACTAAAGTTAATTTTGAAACGTTTCGTTTTCCTAAAAAAATGAAATTATTGGATGAATATATTCAACACATTAGAAAAGAGAAATTATATAATTCGTGGTATACACAGAAAGGTAATTTTGGAACTAATCAAATGTTAGACTTTCATTGGGATTGGGTTAGCGACAGTAACTCCCTTGTAATTATAGAAGAGTATCAGCAAATGGAAGAGCGGTGGAAATTGGAGTTGATAAGGATTTATCTTCAAATAATCGACGACCGTAAGAAAGGACAAAAAACCATCCATCTTATCATTACCCAACAAAATGAAGATGATTTGATGAATAAACTTTCTGAAAATGTATATATAAGAGAAAATGAAAGAAGAAACAAAAGACAGGTCGTAGAAGGTAGTCTTAAAGTGATCAACTTAAAAGAAATAGGTATTGCTTAAAATACAGTACTCTTTTTTCTAAATTTAAATAATTATTAATTGTAAAATATTTAATATGAATTCGGATAAAAATGTAGTTTATCTTACAAAAAGCAAAAAACAAAAAACAAAATTATGCTACTCAATATTAGCACAACCTATCAACCGGCAACCGATTTGGGTTACCTTTTACATAAACATCCTGATAAGTTACAATCCATAGAATTGGCTATTGGGAAAGCCCATATTTTTTACCCGGAAAGTACAAATGAAAAGACCACCGTATCATTGTTATTAGATATTGATCCGGTGGACATGGTGAAAGGTGCAAGAAATAATAACACCTTATAAAATTATTGAAACCAATAAGCCTGAAAGTGTTATAGAAGCCATTGATTGGTGGATGCGCTTAACCGAAAAAGGTGGAGAAGGTGTGGTGTTTAAACCATTAGAATTTATTGCCTATGGAAATAAAGGATTATTGCAACCGGCAGTAAAATGCAGGGGCAGCGAATATCTTCGCATTATTTACGGACCGGAATATGATGTGCCCGAACATCTGCAACGTTTAAAAAAGCGGGGTATGTCAAAAAAACAATCGTTAGCATTACGAGAATTTGCCTTAGGCATTGAAGCCTTAGAACGTTTTGTGCAAAAAGAACCCTTAAGGCGTATCCACGAAAGTGTTTTCGCTGTACTGGCTTTGAAGAGCGAAGCGGTTGATCCGAGGTTGTAAGTATGTGCTCAACACAATATCATATTTTATGTGTACTTTTACTCCTAAGGTTTTTACAAAGAAAACATAATAAATGGAATCAACTTTAGTAAAAAAAATAGTTATTGAAAATTTGTTTGAAGAATTTTCTTATGAAATAAATTATGCAGCAAATGAAAATGTATTAATCATTACCGGACCTAATGGTTTTGGAAAAACTTAAATACTTAACATTTTATTTAATTTGTTTAATAGAAGGTTTCATTTTTTTCAAAAATTGATTTTTAAAAAAATATCCGTCATACTAAGTGTTGAAATACAAGTTGAAATTTTAAAGAATAAATCTAAACCTCATGATTTATTATTTGTTTTTTATAAAGAAAAAGAACTTATAGAAAATTTCAAATTTTCATTGGAAATTACCGACAATTTGCTATCCATTATAGATGGACAGCCATTGCTTTTTAGAGTTAGTGAAACAGAATGGTTTAACGAGCATACAGAAGAATTATTAAGTATTGAGGAAATTGTAGATACATATAGAGGTGTTTTACCAAAAAATTCGAACATAAATAAAATTCAAACTATAGAAGCGACTAATATATTAAATTCATTAAAAATTCATTTAATTAAAGAACATAGACTGCATAAAGAAATACTTCAACCCAAAAAACTATTTTTTCCTCACCCTTACGACAAAGATCAGTCTGTAATTAAAGAAACCATCCAAACTTATGCCCAAGATTTAAAAGAAGTTATAACACAAACACTACAAGAGTTATTTGTAGTATCTCAAAATTTGGATAGTAGTTATCCGAACAGACTTGTTTCTAAGGAAGATTATGACGAAAGATTTGCTTCGCTGAAAAAGAAGCAGGACAAACTTACCGGGTATGGTTTGTATGAAACCAATCAAGAGGTTTTATCCTACAGTAAAGATGATTCAAAAGCACTGCTTGTTTATTTAAATGATTTAGAACGGAAGCTTAGTGTATTTGATGATTTATTAGAAAAACTTGAGTTGTTTACAAGTATTCTTAACGAAAGAAGATTTACCCACAAAACCATTTCAATTGATAAAGAGAAAGGCTTTTATTTCAAGACCAGTAAAGGTAAAAAGTTAAAATTAAACCAATTATCTTCTGGTGAGCAACACGAAGTAGTTTTGTTGTATGAATTAATTTTTAAAACCAAACCGGGTATTTTGGTGTTAATTGATGAACCCGAAATCTCTTTACATATTACCTGGCAAAAAGAGTTTTTAGATGATTTATTGAAAATTATCAAAATTCAGAACTTTCAAGTATTAATAGCCACACACTCTCCTTCTATAATTAATGATAGATGGGATTTAGTTTACAATTTGGAGAAAGAACCTCATTATGCATAGAGGAAATATTACTTTTCAAGAAAAACTAAATGAGTTACGATTAGATATTTTACACCCAAACAGCAGAGGATTTACTTTTGTATTAGTCGAGGGAGAAAGCGACATTAAGTTATTCCGCAAATTATTTGATCTTGAAAAATGTAAAGTAGAGAATGTACCAGGAGGCAATCATAAACTCGAAGAATGCGTTGAAACTTTACTGCTTGAACATTCACTAATAATTGCCATTAGAGATGCTGATTTTATTCATCTTGACCAAGATAATCAATATCTAAAAAATAATATTTTTTTAACCGACTAACACGATATCGAAATGACGATGTTGCATCAGGAAAGTGTATTGAATGCAATACTATTTGAATTCAGTGACTTGCAAAAAAATCAACAACAGGATTTACTAAATTCAATAATGCACTCAATCAAAGCTTTCGGACTTTTAAAATGGCTAAATCATATTGAAAACCTCGAGCTAAATTTCAAAAAACCTGTTTATCATAATTTAATTTCGTTTAATAGTCAATCAATGGATACTGATCAATATATAGATCGGGTATTATCAAAATCTCCAAATGCCAGAATGGACAATATGGACGAACTTAAACAAAAAATGACTCTGCTTGAAGCAAAAAATCCTAACTTATATCAATTAACAAACGGACACGATTTAATGAAAGCCTTAGCAAAATATTTTCGTGAAGAGTGCAATAAAAAAAGTATTAAAGACGAAGAGTTAGCCAGATCAATTCGAATGCTTTTTAATAACGCTCACTTTTCTAATACAAATATTTTCGATGAAATATCAAATTGGGAGCATACCAATCAAGTAGCAATTATCAACAGAATACATAGTTAATAATAAATATTGGAACTTGCTCAATGCCTATATACAATCTTACCAAACAATTTATTATCTTTATCTTAACAAAATGATTACTCAAACAATAAAACAATCCGTCATCAAAATGAAACAAGACTTAAATACTAAGCTTATGAAAAATAGCATCACAACCATAGCACTTGTTCTAATAATTGTATTTACTACTCATGCACAGTCGCACGTAAATGGACAGTTAGATAATATTAAAGACCTCTCCACTGTAAAAACAGTGCCAATAACCATGCCCGATGGAGTTAAATTAATGACGGATATCTATATGCCAATCACCAGCGATTCGGTTACCGTAGATGTTAACTTAGCCGGAATAGATGCTAATGTGGTGCTTATTCCAAAGGGCACACAATTGTTTGTTTATGATTCTTTACATAACGAACCTAATCCAAATCCTTATCAATTACCGCTCATTTTCACGCGCACTCCTTATAACAAAAACAGTGATGAAGTGGGCTATATCGTAAATATATTAGGGTATAATTATGCCTTGCAAGATATGCGTGGACGCTACGAATCAGAAGGTGTGTACTTCCCCATGTTGAGCGACAGTTGGGCTAAAGCTCCGTATCATCCAGACTATAGTCATCAATTAGACGTAACCGAATTAGACGATCCAAAAAATTCTAATCAGCATGAGGATGGCTATCATAGTATACAAAGCTTATTGCAGTTAACCCATCAATATGATTTAGATGGTGATGGGCTAGGGGAAACCACTGCTAATTTATGTAATGGTAATATTGGTATGTTTGGTGCTTCGGCTTTGGGCAATACTCAATATCAGGCGGCGGCGGCACGAAAAATTAATCCAGATGAACCGGGTTTAAAATGTTTAGTTCCATTGGTGGCTACCAACGATCATTATAATAGCACCGGTTACAACAATGGCGTGTTTAGAGAAAGTTTAGTCAGTGGTTGGGTTAACGGACAAATTAGAGATCTCAGTGAGGCGATTAGTGAAGATGATGCCATCCACAACAATATACATACGCCGGCAGATTATAATTTAACCAACAAAAATGAAGTAGCTGAAAAATGCATCGATCACTTTTCGGTTAGCAATTATGGAGAACAGGTTAGTGCTGCCTACCCAAACAGTAGTATGCGCTCTGAGATGGATGCCAGCCGTGCGCCAGTAAATGCGGAGGGCTTGGGAGACCTTAATGGCAACTCGAGCCGGTACAGCAATATGGAAGTGCCCATGTATCACATAAGCGGTTGGTGGGATATTTTTGTGAATGGGCAAATTGATACTTATAATAGAATTAGGCAACATGTGAGCTCTGAAAATCGCAATCTTCAAAAATTGATTATTGGACCTTGGGCACATCAAACTACCGGAGCAACTAAAACCGGCGATATCATTTATCCAGCTAATGTTAAAAATATTATTGGCTTAGATATTAATGATGTAGATTTTGAGAATTTGGCAATTAACGAATTAGTGAACAGTGAAGTAATTGCGTGGTATCGATACAACTTAAATGAAACCAAAGGCTTGGGAGAACCCAAAATTTTAATTCCAGAAAGTAAACGTTGGCAAGATTTGGATATATTCAACGCCCGTGTACCTGCGAAACCTTACTTAATTACGCTGGCTCAATTATTTAATTTTTTATCGGGTAGCGAAAACTTACCTAATGTTCCGATAGAATTAGCTACTGCACAAGGAGACACCATCGACTTAGATTTTCCAATTCCCGAAATTGATTTGGGCGAATTCGGCTTAAGTGGAGATGCCATTAAAGGTTTTGCCAAATTAGATTTCAAAAATGAGGTGCCGAATGTAAGATTTTACGTTGCCGGTCCGGTTGATGACGATATAGTAGAAAATGAAATGTTGGGTAACTATTGGTTTGAAAGTGATGTATTTCCGCTCGGTAAAGATGAAGGTGTTTTTATGGATGAATACCTCTTAACAAAAAATGGAACCTTTGAGGAAGCTGATGAAGAAACAAGCATTGAAGAAGGTTTGTTAAGTTTTATGCATAATCCAGACGAACCGGTTTTAACCATTGGCGGTGGCAATATGATTACACAAACACCAGATGGTAGAGCCAGCCAAGGGCAATTAGATTTAACAAAATACCAAACCGAGACCTTAGATGAAAGTAAGGTATTGCAATTTACTTCACCGGTAATTGAAGATTCGTTGGTAATTATTGGTGCTCCGGTAGCCAGGCTGTTTGCCTCCAGTAATCCAGTAGGAGTGGCAGAGGGTTTAACCGATACCGACTTTTTTGTTCGTATAGTAGATGTATATCCAGATGGCGCGGAATACTTTGTAGTAGAAGGTGCTATTAATGCCCGAGCCAGAGCTTATGCCAAAAGTCTGTTAGACAATAATGAAGATATTAATGCACCATTCACCAATATTGAAATTGGCGAAGTGTATGAATATGAGTTTAAGATGATGCCCATTGCCTATGCTTTCGGTAAAGGACATCAACTAAAAGTGTTGATTAGCAGTAGCAATTATGATCGCTATCAGGTGAACGCCAATGTACCTATTGAAGCAGGTGATTTTTTTAGAAGAAAACCCGGCGATGGACAAACCTATACCTTTAATGGTGAGATCATGGCACCAAGAATTGCAGAACAACAAATTTTCTTTTCAGCTACCCATCCATCCGGTATTCAATTGCCCGTTTATGATCCGGATAGGATTGTATCGATTGAAGAAAGTCAGTGGCTAAAAAACGGATTACGTATTTATCCTAATCCGGCACACGATCAATTATACATTGAAAATAAACTCAATCAAAGTGGATGAATAGAAATGACCAATGCTTTAGGTGATCAAGTTTGGGAAGGCACTTTAGCAACAACCATCCGTATTGATCTTACTCAATTTAGCAAGGGCATTTACTTAATTTCTGCTCATACCGCTAAAGGTATTTGGAGAGAAAAATTGGTGGTTCAATAAGGTTTCTAGCAATCGTCATTCTGAGACCGTTACTGAACTCGATTCAGTATCTCCAGAGTGAAGCGGCGCAAATGCTTAGAATCTGTCTCTTTGCAATGCCCTAATTTTAATTTAGAAGTTGATTTAGAAGGTGCGGTAGGTACTACTTGGATAGCTCAAAACAATACTACTATTTTGACGCAGGGGATATTCCATTACCTTATTCAGGCAGGTACCCTAATAGAGATTCATCTATTAGAATATACGACTCCGGGCAGCCCAATTGCGCCTTTCAATTAAACTTAAAACTAGGAGATTTTTTTTGCAGAGAAGACAATACAGTAGGTACCGTCTGTTGTTTAGTTCCATCAGAAATTTTGTGTCAATAAAAAAGGTATTTCAGATAAATAATTTCTATTAGAATATGAATTAAATGCCTGTAATAGTTTTTAGGCTTTTTTTATATTGCTGCAAATTCCTTTGTTAATCATCGTAAATTCATCTTATGAAAATAGAATTATACCTAATTAAAATATGTTGGTTTTTAGCAGTTACCAATATCTTGCTACGCGTTTTATCTTGGCAAGATACTTACTTTTGCAGATATTAGCCAGATGCTACTTCCGGTTGTAAGCTTCCATAGCCAGTTTTGGTCCAATGGTAACAAATGCGACCACTGCTTCAGAGGCTTTTTTGACGAGTGGTGGAAGTTCACCATATTCTTCGTTAGTCCATTTACCTAACACGTATTGTATTTGTTTGCCTTTTGAAAAATTATCACCAATACCAAAACGTAAGCGAGCATATTGATTATTGCCCAATACTTCTTCAATATTTTTTAACCCGTTATGACCAGCGTGACTCCCCTTTTGGCGTAATCGTATTTTACCAAATGGCAACGCAAGATCATCCATAATAATTAGCAGGTTGGCAGGTTTTATTTTTAAATGACTTAACCAATATCTTACTGCTTTACCACTTAAGTTCATATATGTAGTAGGTTTGATAAGATGAAAGCCTCTTCCCTTATAACGAAAATAAGTTTTGTAAGCATGCCGTTCCAACTCCCAATCCACTTCAAAATCTTTTGCCAGTTTGTCTACTACATCAAAACCAATATTGTGTCTGGTTTCCACATATTCATCACCAATATTGCCCAAGCCGGCTATTAAGTAATTCATTCGAAAAGATATTCAATGGTTAGCTCAATACTTCCTGAACTTTTGCCGCCGCTTCGGAAAGCAAAATGGCAGAGTGAACTTTTAAACCCGAATCATCAATAATTTTCTTGGCTTCTTCGGCATTGGTTCCTTGCAATCTAACTATAATTGGTACTTTAATTTCACCAATTGATTGATATGCATCAACTATACCTTGCGCCACTCTATCGCAACGAACAATACCACCAAAAATATTTACCAAAATTGCTTTTACCTGATCATCTTGCAAAATAATTCTAAAAGCCTGTTCAACTCGTTCGGCATTTGCCGTTCCACCTACATCAAGAAAATTTGCCGGAGAACCACCCGATAATTTAATAATATCCATAGTTGCCATAGCTAAGCCTGCTCCATTAACCATACAGCCTACGTTGCCATCTAACTTAATAAAATTTAAATGATGTTTACCGGCTTCCACTTCGGTTGGGTCTTCTTCGGTAATGTCACGCATGTCTGCCACTTCTTTATGACGGTACAAACTATTACCATCAACCGTAAATTTACAGTCTACTGCCATTACTTGATTGTCGGCTGTTTTAAATGCCGGATTAATTTCAATCATCGAAGCATCTTCAGCCAAATAACAATTGTATAGTTGCACAATAAATTTCCTCATTTCTTTAAAGGCTTGTCCACTTAAACCTAAATTATAAGCAACTTTGCTTGCCTGAAAAGATTGAAGACCGATGCCTGGCTCAATAAATTCTTTAAATATTTTGTCTGGTGATTTTTCGGCTACTTCTTCAATATCCATACCGCCCTCGGGAGAGTACACGATAACGTTTTTTGAACTGGCTCTATCTAACAAAATTGAAATATAAAACTCTTGTGGCTCGGCTTCTCCTTTGTAATATACATCTTCAGTAATGAGCACCTTGTTCACTTTTTTACCTTCTGGCGGCGTTTGTGGAGTATGCAAGGTAGCTCCCAGTATGGCATCTACTTTTTCCTGTAACTCATCAATACCTTTGGCTACTTTTACGCCACCTGCTTTTCCGCGACCACCAGCATGTATTTGTGCTTTAACTACATACCATTCGGTGCCGGTTTCATCGCTTAATTGTTTTGCTTTTTCTATAGCCTCCGATGCCTTTTCTATAACTACCCCTCTTTGTATCTTAACACCGTGTTTCGCTAATATACTTTTTCCTTGATATTCGTGAAGATTCATATTTTAATTTTGAAGCGGCAAAAGTACGGGTAATGATTGGATTTTACTAATTGAAAGTAAGGAAGAAATGAAATGACATTTATTCAAACAATAGAACTTATTGAGTAACGGATTTCATAAAAAGTATTAATCAAAATTGATTCAATCGCCCCTAAATTGAAAATCTTTTTCTTTTAAAAGAAAAAGATTCAGTGTTATCATATTACAATATAATTTCTGAGTATGCTCTCAGAAAAAGTGCGCGAATTAAACCTTCATTACATTCACGGCATTCATACCTTTCACCCCTTTTTCCAACTCGAAATTCACTTTGTTACCTTGTCCAATTTCATCATCTAAAACTCCTTTAATGTGAAAGAAATATTTTTCTTTAGAATGGAGGTCTTTAATAAAACCATAACCTTTGTCGGTATTGAAGAAATCAACGATGCCAGTTTTGGTTGAGAGATCGGGAGCCTTATCTCGCTTGGGTACACCAATTTCAATATCCTCGGCATTAACTACTTTTTTCTTTGTCGGGTCAGGCGGCGTATCAACAATATTGCCATCTTCATCAATGTATGCCATCATATTATCTAAACCACCTCCGGTAGAATTGGCACGACGTTCTGCGGCTTTTTTCTTTTTATCTTCTCTTTTTTTTAAACGTTTTTTTTCTTTTTCTTTTTTGCTAAATGTTTCCTGTGATTTACCCATATATTAAATTTAAATGAAAAGCAACTAAAACTCTTACCTGCTTATAATACCTTTTATTTGTTACAAATATACGATTTTAAAAGAGCAATTAAAATTTTTATTACATCATATAAACTTCGCCACTAAATTTACAATTAAAACTACAAGTTAAGGTATGGAAATTTACTCCTTAATGGTTATGTTAGCGCCAGTTATATTATATCAATATGTTTATGTAAACTACTGAATTTTTTTTTGAACGTTATGAAAGCCTAAAACCCTTTGTAAAAAATGTTAAATAGATAATGTATAGCCGCTTATGTCGTTTCTATAGTAAGTTTTTGAAACCAAAAACACCTATTTTTGCGTAACACTTAAACATCAAATAATTTAGATAGTGTTGCTAATTTTAAAATTAAATTGAATAATAAATAGATAATATGAAAAAAGTTTCGGTATTCCTTTTGGCAATCGTTCTTTGTGGTTTAGCAGTAATGAGCCTTAACAACAAAAAAGAAACTACTTCGGTAGCTTATACTGCCAAAAAACCTCAGGTAGATCAACAAACTCAATTTTCGCAATTTACTAATTTACAAGCGCGTAAAAATTACAATCAAGCAGCTATACAAGGTGGTTTAGATTTTACTATGGCTGCCGGCGTAGCTACACCCGGTGTGGTACACATCAAAACGAAGGTAACGCAAAAACCAGTTTCACAAAGGCGTAATCAGCGCAGTCCGTTTTTTGAATTTTTTGGTACGGATCCTTTACAAGATTTGTTTGGAGACCCATATGGAGGCGGTGGAAATCAAGATCGTTCATTTAGAGGAGAAGGCAGTGGTTCGGGTGTTATTATTAGTAAAGATGGTTACATTGTTTCCAACAATCATGTAGTTTCTGCCGGTGATCAAATTGAAGTGGTCTTATCCAATAAAAAATCGTATGATGCGGAAGTAATCGGTACCGATCCTTCCACAGATATTGCGTTGATTAAAATTGATGAAACTGAATTACCTTATTTGCGCTTTGCAGATTCTGATGAAGTTAAAGTAGGGGAGTGGGTTTTAGCCGTAGGTAATCCTTTCAACTTAGCTTCAACTGTTACGGCAGGTATAGTAAGTGCGAAAGCACGTAATATTAATATATTAAAAGATAACAGGGCAATTGAGTCGTTTATCCAAACCGATGCTGCTGTAAATCCGGGTAATAGTGGAGGGGCATTAGTTAATTTGTCTGGCGAGTTAATTGGTATCAATACCGCAATTGCAACGCCTACTGGTACTTTTGCCGGCTACTCCTTTGCCGTACCTTCAAATTTAGTAGAAAAAGTAATTTTCGATTTAAAAGAATACGGTGTTGTACAAAGAGCTTTCATTGGTGTGAACATAAGTGACTTAGCACAAATAGATGAAGACTTAAAAAAAGAATACAACATCAGCATTTCTGAAGGGGTTTATGTAGGTAAAGTAATTGCTGAAAGTGGTGCGGAAGATGCAGGCTTAGAACAGGGAGATGTAATTATTCAGGTAAACAATAAACCAGTTGCTTCTGCACCTGAGTTACAAGAAGCTATTGCCAAATATCGTCCTGGTGATAAAGTAGGCGTAACCTATGTTAGAGATGGTAAAGATCGTTTTACGGAGATAGAATTAAAAAATGCTGATCAGAATACGAATGAAATAACCAAAGCTTCGTTGAGTAGAAAATACGTTCCTACTTTGGGTGCTGAACTATCGGTTATTTCGGAAACAGCCAAAGAACATTTAGATATTAAAGGCGGTGTGCAAGTTACTCGAATTGGCAATGGATTGTTAAGTAAAACCACCGATATCACCGAAGATTTTATTATCACCAGCATTGACAGAAAAGCAGTTTATCAAATTAGTGATGTAGAAAACATTTTGAATAGCCTTAGAGGCAGAGGAGTAATGATTGAAGGCATTTATCCAGATGCACCAGATAAAATAGTTTATTATGCTATTGGTATTTAGTAATTTTTAAAAATTAAATTTCTCATTAGTCGCAATGAAGTACTTAATTTCATTGCGACTAAATTATAATAGCCTTTTTAAATACGCTTACTCTCAAATCTTCTCTAAATTTTATTATTAAATAGAAAGCTATCTTTCGAATTCGATTACTTCCAAATTCTGAATTTTGATCCCATCAATTTCAAAACGAATAACCGTACATTTTTTATGTATCCCTACTTTGCCGGCTGCTCCAGGATTTATATGTAAATGATTTAAATGATGATCGCGCATCACCTTCAAAATGTGTGAATGGCCACATATCACCAAATCGGGTTGATGTTTTTTACATAAATGATAAGTTCTTTTATTATATCTTCCCGGATAACCAGCTATATGCAACATCAAAACTTTAACCTCTTCACACTTAAAAATTTCTTCCTCCTCTAATTGCTTTCGTACACCAGGCATATCAATATTACCCCAAACCGCTTTAGTTGGGGCAATGTTATTTAGCGCATCTAATACCTGTAGTTTCCCGATATCTCCAGCATGCCAAATTTCGTCAACCTGATTAAAGTATTCATTCACTTTAGGGTTAAAATAGCTGTGAGTATCAGATATTAAACCAATTTTTTTCATTAGCGGCATAATTGATGCCAAATAAAAGTAAAAAATCTTAAACAAGTAAGATTGTATTAAACAAAATAAAAAGAAATTAGCATATCAGAGTGATCGGTAATGATTATATTTTATTTTAGCTTCGGAAAAGTAAATGAAAATTCTCATTTACAATTATTAACTTAAAGAAATGTAATTACGCTTATGAGGCTTAACACAGCAAACTCACTTATCTTACTTATGAAATTGTTAACCACCAAAATCAATGTTCTGATAGCATTGTTTTTATTTTCTTCATCTTATTGGGCTTTTAGTCAGGCAAATATGCGTGTGTTAGATGATATCGTTAAACAGTACGCAACTGACCAAAATCAATCAATAGAAGATTATAGTGACTATGAAGTAACCAGTTTTCATACGAGTTCAACCAGTGGTATAACGCATTATTATTTAAGACAACAATACGAAGGCATACCCATACATAATGCTGTTATGAGTATACATCTTAAGAATGACAATCAGGTTTTAACTATTAATAATGAGTTTATCAACAACATATCTTCTAAGATAAATACAACAACTCCGGCTTTACAAATAAGTAATGTTTTCGAAACCATCACGGCTACGTTGAAGTACAATAATAGCCAAATTCCGACTTTGGTATCAAGAGAAGGTGGCATTGCTCAAAAGGCTGTTTACTCTAAAGGGAGCATCTCCAGAGAAAACATTCCGGTACAGTTAATGTACCAATTGACTGACAATGGTTCTTTAAACCTAAGTTGGGATCTCTCAGTTTCCGAAATTGAAACAGATGATTGGTGGAGCATGCGAGTTGATGCTGCTTCTGGAGAGATTTTGGACAAAATTAACTGGACCGTTTATTGCTTTGGAGAGCACGAAGGTAATTGTGCCGAAGCTCATGCATCTGACAATAAAAAAGAAAGAAAGAAAAAGCATAATTCAAACCAGTCTAGTCAAAAACAAGCTGTTGCCAATAGCTATACCGTTTATCCTATTCCAGTAGAAAGCCCTATACACGGCACACAACAAACAGTAACTAATCCGGCTGATCCAATTGCTTCACCATTTGGCTGGCACGATACAAATGGGGCAGTAGGAAATGAATTTACTATTACCAGAGGTAACAATGTTTGGGCAAGGGAAGATGCAGATAATAATGATACAGGTGGCTTTTCACCAGATGGCGGCGCTACAGCCGATTTTAATTTTAATTTAAATTTTGGACAAGCCTTAACTTCAGGAAATAATCAAAGTGCCGTAATTACCAATTTATTTTATATGAATAACGTTATACACGATGTAATGTACCATTACGGTTTTGATGAAGCCAGTGGAAATTTTCAGGCAAATACTTATGGTAATGGTGGTTCCGGTGGTGATTGGGTAAATGCTGATGCGCAAGATGGCAGTGGTACGAACAATGCAAATATGTCTGTACCTGCCGATGGACAAAGAGCAAGAATGCAGATGTTTATTTGGGATAATACACTTGGCAACGTAGCTGTAAATAGTCCTCCAGTTGTGGCAGGCAATTATCCTTACACCTCAGCTGCTTTTGGAGCAACTTCTTATAATGTAACGGGCAATGTGGTAATTGCAAGTGATGGAAGTGCGGCACCGACCGAAGCTTGTGGAGCTTTGGTTAATGCGGGTGCTTTAAATGGAAACATAGCGCTTATAGACAGAGGTAATTGCGAATTTGGTGCTAAATGCCTTACCGCAGAAAATGCTGGTGCAATTGCCGTTATTGTATGTAATAATGTAGCACCTGGCACGGTAACGATGGCTGCGGGTGCAGTAGGTGCTAGTGTAACCATTCCTGCTGTTATGTTGAGTCAGGCAGATTGTGCCACAATTAGAACTCAAATACCTGGTTTAAATGTAACCATTGTTTCGGCTTTTAACCACGATAGTGCTTTAGATAATGGTATTATCGCACACGAATATGGTCATGGTATTTCTTTACGTTTAACCGGAGGACGAAATAATGCCAATTGTTTAAACAATACAGAACAAATGGGAGAAGGCTGGAGTGATTTTTACGGACTTATTATGACGATAGAGCCAGGTGACTCACGAACCGATAGCAGACCAATAGGGTCTTATGTAACTTCGCAGCCAGTAAATGGAACCGGTATACGTTCTTTTCCTTATAGTACTGATTTTAACATTAACCCACATACCTATTTAGATATTGCTAATGAATTTGCACCTCATGGTGTAGGTTCAGTATGGTGTGCCATGCTTTGGGAAATGACATGGGATTTAATAGATGCCGTTGGTTTTGATCCTGATATCTATTATGGTACCGGCGGAAATAATATTGCCCTTAACTTAGTTACAGAGGCTATGAAACTACAACCTTGCAGCCCTGGCTTTGTTGATGGAAGAGATGCGATACTCGCGGCAGATCAAGCTATATACAATGGTGAATACAATTGTTTAATTAGAAAAGCCTTTGCCCGCAGAGGTTTAGGTGATAACGCTTCACAAGGTAATGTTGATAGTCAAAATGACGGTTCAGAAGACTTTAATGCAGCTTGTACGTTAACCAGTTGTGCTAGTGTTGATTTAGATATTTTGTTTGATGGTTTCCCCGGTCAAACCAGTTGGGATATTACTGATGCCAGTGGCATGGTAGTTGCTTCAGGCGGTTCTTATGGTTCTCAAAATGGGAATTCTTCACTAAATCTATCTCCAGCTTGTTTGCCTGATGGTTGTTATGATCTAAATTTTTATGATGCAGTGTCTAATGGAATGTGTCCATTCCAAAGTAATGCAGTTGGTGTATCTACTTTTATAACGCCTGGTACTTTAATCGCACCTGGAAGTATTGTGGGTACCTTAAGTTTAGTTGCAACGCCTGGTTTGTGTGGTAATTACCAATTAACTGACGGTAGTGGAAATGTATTAGTATCTGGCGGTGGTAATTTTGGAACTAACCAAAGTACACAGTTTTGTTTACAAAATGGTCAGGCACCAAAGTTAGATGAGGATGATGCAGCAACAATATCTAAAAACATAGGTAATCACCATGTTGAAATAAAACCAAATGTAGTAGGTGATGAGCTAAACCTAAGTTACGATATTGATGGAACATTACAAATAAACGTGTTAGATGTAAATGGTAAAACCGTACAACAAATTAGTAGAAACGACGGTGATTTCCAATTTGTAAAGCTTAATGTAGCTAATTTAACACCAGGTTTTAATTTTATTCAGATTATTTCAAACCATGAGGTGATCACTAAAAGATTTGTAAAAAAGTAAAATACGTAAATAAAATATAATACATTGATTTTTTGACAGCCTGCCATTTTCGGTGGGCTGTTTTGTTTATCAGAAGGGCTATACTTGATTAGGCTGAATTTTAAACTTTTTGACTAAGGCTTTTGCACTTATACTTCTTCAAAAAATAGCTCTATAGCACCACTATGAATCGATTTTTTGAATCGCCATAGCACAAAAATCCTAAAGTAAAAAAGCCCAAAACACCACCTAAACAAGTATACAACCAATAAACGATTAATTACATCCGTCAATATTCACTTCTAAATCTCCGCCAACTTTTACTTCAAAATAATTTTGTAGTTCAATGTAATTTCCAGCATTGTAAATTACTTGACTGCCAATATCTACTGTTCCATTTGATAAAATATAATCTTGTACTTGAGTTATGCCAGAAGGAATATTGGGTTGATTCATTTGGCTTACAAATGCCAGACAATTATTATCAATGCCTACTTCAATACTGCTTTTGAGTACATTACAGTTATTGGCATCATTAACGCTAACCCAATAAGATTGGGCTAGCAAGTTCGATAGATCTTCTGTAGTTTGGCTGTTGGACCAAAAAAAAGAGTAGGGAGCAGTGCCGCCGCTTACCGTTAAATCAATAGCTCCATCAGCTATGTTGTAGTCGCTTGCGGGTGTAATGGTTTCATTTAAAGTTAAAGCACTTGCACTGCTAATGGTATAGGTTTCATTGAATGGACATTGAAAGCTATCTTTAATATTTAAAGTGTGAACGCCCGGTGACAAATTAAATGTTGCCGTTCCAGAATCGCCATTAGACCAGTTGATAACATAGGGTCCGGTTCCATTTTGAATATTAATAATATTTAGCGAACCATCGGCTTTGCCAAAACACGTTACATCTTTTTGTTTTACATTAACCGCCAAAGGCGAACAAACATAGGAATTGATTACAACCGTTTCGCTTAGTGGGCATCCGTTTGCCGAAGTAACATTAACCGTATAACTACCGGGAGATAAATTGTTTATAGATGCTGTGGCTTTGCCATTTGACCAATTGTAGGTATAAGGATTACCCCCACCAGAAACTTGTGCTGTTGCGCTCCCGTCTTTTGCTTGATAAAAACTTTCATCCGTTTTATTAAGATTGAGTGAAATTCCACCGCAATTGAATGCATTGATTGTTACAAATCCCTTTTCGGTACATCCGTTTGAATCGGTTAATACCAAAACATAAGAACCGGGAGGCAGGTCGCTAACGTTCGCAGAGGTACCTAAACCAGACCAATTGTATGAATATGGTGGCGTTCCGCCAATAACCTGTGCAATGGCGCTGCCATCATTAGCTTGGTAGGCAGTTTCGTTTGTTCCGGTAATATTAACAAACAGATCAGCAGGTTCTTCAATAGATATACTATCTATGAGTTCGCATTGACTATCATCAGTTACGGTAAGAAAATAAGTGCCGGCAACTAAATCAGAAATTGAATTACTGTTTTGTCCATTACTCCAGGCATACGTAAATGGTGCTGTTCCTCCATTAATGGTAACTGCGGCAAAACCGTCATCAAAACCAAAACACGAAGCGTTTGCCTTTGTAAAAGCTGCCGTCATAGGGTCGCAAAAATTATTTTCTGCCTTTGGTGTGGTAAAGTCAATTTGTGTTCTCCAATTTATCGATTGGCTGTTATCTAAATTTCCATCCATTAACCCCAAAGAGTATTTGCCTGAATCTGGTATGGTATCCCATGGTAGATTATCATCATAAGTTATACTATCTATAATATTACTTAATGGATCTTCTAATTGTATAGTCTCTCCACTATTTTCTAACTTTCCAGTATAAATGGCATCGGGGGCAAAACCATACCGGTGTTGAAACCAAAGAGCATCTTCGGCAACTATAATAAAACTGTTTGGTTGTATCACTATATTCTCATCAAATTGTAGGGTGACTCCTTTTGTAAAACTAACATCTTTTAAGTTTACCGGTTCGCTACCCATATTTTTCAATTCTATGAATTCAAAATTTCTACCTGAAACAGTATCTAATGAATTAATAGTTGGATTAAAAAATATACTGTCGGCAGGGTTGTAATGAATTTCATTGATAACGAGATCATGGTAATTTTGTGCAACATAAAAAGTACGAGGGCACATGGCAGACCATTTTTGTATACTCGCATTTGCTTGACTATTATCTCTTACTCTAGCTTTAATAGTAGTAATACCCATAGGTAAGTAAATAGGATCGGTATCATTTTTTTCAATAGCAGTGGCTGACTTGCCGCCGCCAACTGCACGAGGGTCAGTACCATCAGTAGTATAAATAATATTGCCTCGTTGGTTGGGGTTTGTTAAATCTAACTCAAAGCCTTCATTAACAAGACCACCATACTGATTAAACTCAACCGCGTTTAAATTGGAAGTTAAATTTTTACTTTTGTAATGATTGATCATGCTAGTGGTTCTTTGTGGAAAGTAGTTGTTACGCATCCGGTTTAATTCATTGGTAAATTCACTATTTACATCCCAGTTATTATCAGAAACGTGGGCACTTTGACCAGAGTTATTTGAAAATGAAAAGGAATAGTTACCCCAACGTGCCGATTCTGCAATTAAAGAAGTAATAACTTGATTAATTCGATTCATGTATAGTTCGTCTATTTTGTTGGGTGTTAATATGCCATTATTATAGCAAGTACATTCCATATGATCTGCCATCATATAATTAAACTCTATATTGCCAACTAAGTTATCAGGTACAGGTCCATCTTGATTTACGGGAGCATTAAAATAGTTAACATCACCAGCATAAGAGAGCCCCCAATGCCCTCCGTTACCAATTGCAAAATCAACATCCCATAAAATAAATTTGTAACCGCCTAAGCCAGGTGTTAAATTACCTCCACCCAAACAATTATGTTTTTTTGACCAATCAAAACCAGAAGCATAAGACATGAGCAGCAAATAGGCTGCTGCTTGATCTAAATCAATATATTTATTGGTATTCGCTATTGCATTGGCACTTGATAAATCAATATTATTTCCGTTTGCAAGCGACCAATAGTTGCTATTAAATAAAGAGTACGGTCCATCCCATATCTCATCGCTCTTGTATACTTCATAATCTAACTTATCGCCACCATAATAGCTTTCAAAAAAAGAGGCATCTGGGCGTTCCATAAGTTGATATTGACCATTATAATCTCCATTTACAAAAAGGTGCACAAATCGACCGTGTGCTGCCGGATAACCCATTTCTATCTGTGCGTCAAATAAAACCCGGTTTCTTACATATTGTGCTCTTAATTCATGCCCGTATTCAGCATTCAACCCATCTTGGCTGCCCGATCTTAATAATAAGCGATCAAATTTTTCTGCCGGTTGAATTTTGTATTCGGTATTGTCGTAATTATCTGCTTTGTACAGTTTATAATTTAACTTAGTAGCACCATATATGGCTTTAAACTCTAAGCGATAATGTTTTTTTGGGTTGGTTGGACTACCACCCCAAGTTTGTATACCGCTATGCAACATAAAACCATTTCTACTTTTATCCGGGAAGAACATTTCTACCGAAGTTTCAACCTCAAAGTTAATATCTCCATTACTATTAATACCTGATGAAACTAAAGATATGACCGGTAAAGCTTTCAATGAATTTTCCAATTGAGGAATATAAACATCATTTTCCGTAATGTGTGTTGACATATAATTTGCATTCACAATGTCGTTTACAAAAATGTAAGAATGCGTACGAACATTGCTTTCATCAAAACCATTGTAAGCGTAGGCTCTAAGTAAAGTTGTATTACTTATAGTGATGGGACCATTGTAAACATTTCCATTATTTGTAGATGGCTTTGAAGTATTAGTTGTATAGCGGATAATTGCATTAGGATCATCACATTCAATAATCAACTGAAAAGAATTGTTATAATATCCTCTTTTTTGACTGAAGTCTAAATCTAATGTTGCATATAATTGTACAGATATTTGGACAACAACAAAAAGCGCGATTAAAATTTTAATATTTATTTTATTTTTCATTTATAAAAATAAATCTGAAAGAAATAGGTTCATAATTAATAAAATCTCAATAGTAATGCCAAATTTGTTTTAGTTTTATGCTTAATCTGTCTAATAATTGCAAAAAATCTTTTTAAAACCCACTAATTATATGTAAAAATTAATAACTTAAATTTGGGCAATATAGTAATTGTTCTTTCAATGTAGCACGTTTCTGGCTGTTAACAAAAACAAAGATAGATGGGGTTATAACAATTGAACATGTTCACTTGGATGAGTGTATGCTTTATATTTTTTTTTAAGTTGATTTAATTATATTGGGTATTTCAATTTACCTAAATTGATAATCAAATTGTTGTATGATAAATTCTACTAGCGAAACTCGAGTGCATAAATGCATTTTTTTTAATTACATAAAATAACACTTTTTATGAAATTTATGAGATAAAATTAGATTTAAGTATAAGCAAAAAGTAAATTTTTTATTTGACTTTGTAGTTTACCGATACATTTCCTTGAATAGCCTCGCCTTAACCCCACTTTATAATATGTAACCGAAATTGTTAAAGTGTTATAGTCCAAGCTATAGCAAATCCGTTTGTTTTATCTATGTTTTTGCCAAAAAGATCTAAACTGCCATTCAAACTCAAGTGGTAGTTGTTTTTCATTTCTAAAGAAAGCCCTGGATAAAAAGTGAATTTATAACTATTTTTAAATCAAACTGACTTTGTTGATAAGAGAAAGAAGCAATGATTTGGACTTTGCTTTTTCCGATATATTGTCCTAAATCTGAATAAATAATTAAATCAGACTTGGGTACACCAATTGCTGTTCCAATATAATCTTGCAGTTGAATATTCAAATCTAAAGATAAGTTTTCTGTGAATTGGAATGATCCGGCAATCCCTAAAACATAGGTAGAAAGCTGGTATGCTTGTTTGTTTGTTTTGTTAACTATGGTGATACCGTAAGGTAAATTAAACCCACCCAAAAAAGCCTAATCCAATTTTGTTTTGTGTTAAGATACTATATTTAACAGACCAATTGCTAAAATTATTAGCTATAAAAGTCCCAATTTCTAATTGATCGGTAAAGGCATAAGCCATTCTAAAACTTACTGATGTTTCGATCAAAACACTGTCTAAAGTATTATATAAAGATTGTAAATTTCCATTCTTATCCCAATATTGTTTAGTGAGAGAGATACTATAATTTGGTTCAAACTCAGCATCTCCTTTTGGAATGGGGTTGTGATTTAAAGCATTGATTTTACCTCCGGATATACCACCTACTTGTGCATTTAACCCAAATGAAATTATGGTACAAACAAGTAATAATAATGGTTTGATACTTTGCTGAAAATACGGAAGAAGGACATTATGATATTTTGCCATTGACTAATGCTGTTTTATGCTTCAATAATTTGTATTAATCACTATCTTCTTTATACTGCTATAAAATAATACCAAATGGCTCATAAAATGTAACACAAATTTCGTTTTATTTTCGGTAATACGGAACTTAAAATTCAGCACAAATATTTTCGTAAAAATACAAACTATTCGCTTGGCTATGCTTGCTTTTTATGCTTCAATCTAACCAAAAAAAGTTTAAAATTTTTGTAACTATTCAGTCACAACTAAGCAGTTAACATTTCAACAATAGCATTATAAGTAAACAAACTCTTCAATGCCACAAAGGTATTGACCTGTTGCTTACGTGCTGTCATGATATATGACCGTACTCGCGCAAAATACT
>CALHDG010000270.1 GCA_938023075.1 uncultured Chitinophagales bacterium | reverse complement strand
TAAAAACCGCTCTGTTAACCGGAATTGGAGATGATGTAGTCGGCAAATTTATTCTCAACTTTTTAAATAAAGAAGGAGTTGATACGCAGTTCATTCCAACCATACAAAAAGCGCGAACTTCAGCCGTGGTATTGGGTATAGAACCGCCCGATAAATTTCCATTGGTTTTTTACCGAGAGAATGCCGCCGATATGCACCTCACTATTGATGATGTGTTAAAAACAAACATATCCAACTTTAAAGCCATCATGCTTTCAGGCACCGCTTTAAGCAAAGACCCCAGCAGAACAGCAAGCCTTTTTGCCGCCGAAGAAGCCTTAGCCAGTAATACCACTATTTTTTTAGATTTAGATTTTAGAGCCGACCAATGGTTCGATTATAGAGCTTATGGAGTTACCATTAGAAGTTTACTACCTAAAGTTGATTTTGTAATTGGAACAGAAGAAGAAATTTTAGCAGCCACCTTAAACCGTAGCGAACAAGTTACTATTACAGATCAACAAATTTCTGCACCCAAAATTACTGGTGATATTGAGGAAGCTATTCACCAAATTCTTCAACTTGGTGTTAAGACTTTAATTGTAAAACGAGGCTCAAAAGGAGCTTCCATTTTTCAATTTGGCAAAGATGAATTAATTGTAGAAGGGTTTCCTGTTGAAGTGTTGAATGTACTTGGTGCCGGTGATGCCTTTGCCAGCGGCTTCGTTTATGGCATATTAAAAGGTTGGGATCTGTATAAAGCGGCGCGCTTAGGCAATGTATGTGGAGCCATTTTGGTCACTCAACATGGATGCTCTAACTTTTCACCAACTTTTGAGGAAGCCATGAAATTTTCGGAAGCGAACGGTGGTTTGTAAAAGTCAAATTCATCTACTTTCTCAACAAAATCATGTATTTTTGGGCTAAAAGAACAAGTTTTGACAGCCGTACAACAAATACCAGATACCTTAATTTATGAAATGGATAATGGGAAGCCTATTTATTATGCAGGCTATCGCGATGTATTGAACGGCAAACTTTCAGCAGAAGCCATTATGGGAAGCAGCATTTTGCAATCACTCATTGTAACCGAATTAATTAAATTTTTGGGTAACCTTTTACCTGCAAACTACATGTTGTTGAGCAACGAAATAGGTATTTTGTTTTCCAAAGGCAATTGGCGTTTAGCAGATATTGCGATTATCGAAAAGTCAAGAATTACAACAATTGATGATCAATATATTAAGATACCACCCAACACCGTTATAGAAATAGATACCAAAGCCGCTTTAGAAGATTATGAGCATCCACAAAATTATTACACCCAAAAAACTCAAAGCTATCTCAATTTCGGAGTAGATAAAGTAGTTTGGATGTATACGAAATCACGCACTATAGAAGTATCTACCAAAGCCGATAAACATCATTTTACTTGGGAAGATGATATTGTTTTTTTGAATGATTTGAGTTTTAATTTGGCGAGTTTGATGCAAGAGTATTTGGGTTGAATTAATGCTTATTTGCATTGATAATTTTATTTATAAATAATGGTTATGAGAACAAAATTTGACTACCCTAGCTACCCATCTAAGCCCTGACACCTACGTCATACTGAGATTTATGGAGCGAAGTGGAATAAATGCTCAGTATCCCCCAACTACTTCGACCATAGTTAGCATAACCGATGCTCTTTTTCAATCTGACAGATTCTGAGCAAGCTACTTCACTTCGTTCAGCACCTTCTCAGAATGACGGTTTTTGTCCGGTGTTAGACGGGTAGCCTAAAATTTTAATATAGCCTCATGAACATAGAATTATGTAATGTTATTTAATCTCTATGATGATCCGGATAGCTAAAGCAACCTGCAAAAGCCTGCACAATCCACCTTACTCATCTATCCTCTCAATTCGAAGCAGGTCAATTTTTGTTCCTTTTTCTGAGGCGATGTTGATTACAGATGTTCTAACGGTTTCTATAAAAATTGGTAAGCCCGGCTCATATAAATACTCAAACCGGTGAATATCGTTAATGTTGAACTCAGCAGTTTTCATGGCTTTTCTAAACTCCTTATCTTTCAATTTCATTTTTTTAAATAAACCTTCTATGGCTTTTAAAACTTGTTCTTGTTGCAAAGTCATTTCTTGTACAAAAGTGCAATGCTTTTTTTCAAAATCTACATGTTCGAAATAGAACTTAGTATCTCCAATAAAAGGATCACCACCAAACATATTAGCTAACTCTTGGGTATAAGTAACGGTATCTGTGGCATCGTATTCATATCCAAAAGGAAAATGTAAAAGCGGTAATTCTTTAAACAGCCTTTGCTCAATACTCGCCTTTGAACTGTAAATTTTTGTAAAGGAGGCAAGTTGTTTTTTAAGCTTTCTACTTTCACCATCTCCCAATGTTTCAAAAGCTGTATCAAAAATTTCTTTTGCCATGTTTGAAATCTCTTCCCAGTTTTCTATACCAACATATTCACCAGTTTCGGTGGTGGTATAAATTATTTCGGTAAGTTCATATTTACTTAATTCAGGCAAAGTATTTTTTGATAGTTCCAAATCTTTCATCAAACTGTTTGCGAAAGAGCATTTTATCGTATAGGAAGTTTCTGTGGAGTCAGTTATCTCAAACTTGGCTTCATACGTAGTCGAATCATTTTTTTCCAACTTATCTTCCTTCCAGCTTTGTTCAATTTTTGTGATACGATATTGATGTGTTTCTCCTTGATGCCAATAGGCAATAAACGGTACTGATGTAGTATCGACTTGAGCTAAAACAATATTGCTTGCTATTATGAATAGCCATAATACAGTTTTGGTTTTCATTCTTAAGTTTAGATTTTGTTGTGATTAAGGCTCTGGATTTTTTACTCTTGGTATGTTGGGTAATTCAAATTCGCTGTCATCAATGTTCATCGGTTCAATTTTAGTAGCAGTAGCTTCAATGTAAAATTCATCAGAATCTGCAATTACTTTTAAAGGAACCGCTTTGGCTTTTTCTACATATATATCCCAAAATTCATACTTATGATTTTTATAATCTTTAGGATTCATGGGATAATCTTTGCTATAAAAATATTGATCGGTTCCTTCTTTAGATTTTATGGTTAACAAATCGCAATTAATACCCATTACTTTAGCTGCGTTTTCAGTTATGTCAATACTTATCAGTTCATTAGTATTCTCTCTGGCATCATTCCACATTAAACCTTCTATTCCTAACATTTCCACAAACATACTATCTCCGCCCAAGTAATATTGTTTCATATTCATTTGCCCACCAAACTCGTTTTTATACTTGTTATCTTTTTGAGTGTATACTTGCTCATCTCCAAACATCATTTTCATTGCTTCCTCAGGCATTTCTCCTGATTTATCTTTCATCATAAAGTCATAATAAACTTTTCCTTCAAAAGAATCATTTGAATTGGAATCGCGCTCTTTAGCAGGTGCTTCTTTAGTAAGTTCTACTTTTTTTGATGCATTACAAGCAAATAGTGTGAGTACAATCGCAATGCTCAATAATAGTTTGAAATTCATGGTAATATCAATTTTTATTAAACGATAAATGTAAGATTTTAAATTTTAAATATTTAATGTTTTTGTTGATATTGAGCATTAAATATACTATTCGCAGAAATCGATAGATTTAATTTCAGCTGAAGCCGGTTGAAATGCTAATTAAAATAATTTTTGAAAATGAAATCAAAATTTTTGTACTTTACGAGTCATTCATACAAAATCAATGAACAAAACCATACTAACCATAATAGGGCTCGGCAGAATTGGCAAAGTACACACCGAAAATTTAGTCTATCGGGTGCCCGAAGCCGAAGTGATTGCCGTTACTGATCCCGATCCGGCAACCGCCGCATTTGCCAAACAAGTAGGCGTTCCATTTGTTCAAGATGAGGTAGATAACATCCTGGCCAATGAAGCCTTAGATGCGGTCATCATCTGCTCTCCAACGCCAACCCATTTGAATTTAATTGAAAAAGCAGCGCAACATGGGAAACACATTTTCTGCGAGAAACCCTTAGAAATGACGATTGATAAAATTGAACAGATTATCAACATCACTAAAAAACACGAGGTTAAATTACAAGTAGGCTTTAATCGCCGCTTTGATGCTAACTTTAGGCGCGTTCAGCAACAAGTAAAAAATGGACACATTGGCGAGCCACATATTTTAAAAATAACCAGTCGCGACCCTGCACCGCCACCAATAGAGTACATCAAATCTTCGGGAGGGATGTTTATGGATATGACCGTACACGATTTTGATATGGCGCGTTTTGTTGTGGGCAGCGAAGTAGTAGAAGTATTTGTTAAAGGTGCAGTGCGAGTAGATGAAGCGATTGGTGAAGCAGGCGATATTGATACGGCTGTTATCTCCTTAAAATTTGCCAATGGTTGTTTGGGCGTGATTGACAATAGTCGCCAAGCAGTTTATGGCTACGACCAACGCTTGGAAATTTTTGGTTCTAAAGGGATGAGCAGAATCGGCAATAATTACAGCGATACGGAGATGTTGTATGATAAATATGGCAGACATACCGGCTTGCCACTTCACTTTTTTATGGAGCGATATACCGAAGCCTATTGCGAAGAAATGCGGGCTTTTGTTCGGGCAATTAATCAAAATGAACCGGTTACGGTTTCAGGGGAAGATGCTTTGGCGGCTACTCGGATGGCTTTGGCGGCGCAACAATCGTTAGAGACGAATTTGCCTGTGCAAATTTCGTAAACCGCATTGGTATCAAAAATATAATTCATTGATTAGACTCCTAAATTGCACGAATCAAATCTTCTAAAGGCTCCTGCAAATCTATTTCTTTAATTAATTGATCTACTTCTCTTTTATCAAAGCCTTTATAGTTTTGTTCCTTTTTCAATTGTTCAATATCAATTTTATTTTTAATAGGTTTCACTAGATTTTTTATATTGAGATCAATCTCAAAAGATTTATCTAAGATAGATTCAATTTGTTCCAAAACCGCTCTATCCTGCGTTTCAGCAATCTGTTTGATTAATTTTATTTTTTTTACTTCAGCAGTCATAATTAATGTAATTTAAAAGCAATATACACCTTCCTTTTAAAATATGCAATGGCATTTTGATTGCATTTAAACTACAGTCTACAGCACCAAAAATAAATCTTACAAATGCGATCTATAGTTTTGGTGATTTATCTTTTCTTCAATAATTTTAGTAGAAAAGAAAAAATTATGTATTTTCAACTTGTGTTATGTGTTGGTTGTTATTTATGATGGCTTAACAATTGAACAATTTTTAGATGCGGATGAGCTTGAAAGTTTAGCCCCAATTGCCAAGCCAACTGTACTAAAGTGCATTAGGCTGTTTATGAGCAAAGTGTTGTTTTTCGAGTGTAAAAATTCGTCATTCAAAATTCGGTGTTCGGTATTCGATATTTTTTGGATGTCCATTTAAATGAATAACGAATATCGATTAACGAATAATGAATGTTGAATTTTATTGAATATGTTAATTTATGATTAATAATTAATAAACAATCAATACATCGCATTAAAAAATAAATGTATACATTAAAAGTTAGCAATATGATAAAAATGATTTACCTGACCAGAAGTTTGTTCTTATGGTCTTTCACCTTCTTACTATGCTTGATGTTCAGCGAATCTGTCGCACAAGAACTGAATACCCGTATTTCGGGTACAGTGGTGGATGTGAACCAAGAACCGATTGTGGGTGCCAATGTGATTGTGCGAAATGCATCAACCGGATTTTTTACCGGCTCGGCAACCGATTTAACCGGCAATTACGACATTAGAGAGTTGCCCTTGGGCGGTCCGTACACCATTGAGGTAACCTATGTGGGTTATCAAACCACCAAACGAAGTGGGATCAACCTTAGTTTGGGTGACCGGTTTACGTACGATTTTGAAATTCAGGAAGGTACTGATTTACAAGAAGTAGTAGTTTCAGCAAACTCTTTAAAAAATCGGACGGAACGCTTTGGAAACGCCGTTGCCATTACCGGAAAAACCATTAACACTATTCCAACCCCAACCCGTAATTTTGAGCAGTTGGGCGTGCTTTCTCCACAATCGTATGTGCCTGATGTTGGTCAGCGTAACTTTGGTGGTGCGCCACAAGCCGGTGCTAAAGGTGGGCAAACCGGTTATTCAGTAGACGGTACCAATTCGAGGAGAATGGTTTTTGGCGGTTCTTTAGATGGTCCGGCATTTACCATTTCGCAGGAAGCAATTCGCGAGTTTGAAATTCAAACTAATGAATACAGTGTGTTGAATGGACGTAACTTGGGAGGCTCTATTAAAGCAGTTACCAAATCAGGAACTAATGATTTTCACGGTTCAGCATGGTATTACCGCGGTGGGGGCGAAGGTTTTCTAACCCAAAGTAGAAGTGCAACCGGTGCAGACTTAAGTAGTATTCCATCTCAAAATCAATTTGGGTTGAGTGTTTCTGGACCAATTATTAAAGATAAATTATTCTTCTTTGCCGTGTATGATGATTTTAGAACCAGCCCGGTAACCAGTCCGCTTTCATTGGGTTTTATTGATTTTGAAAATAGTGCCTTCGCCAATACTGCCGAAGCCGAAGCCTTTTATGGAATGACACAAGATGAAGTTCAAAATATTTTAGATGTTGGCAGTGGCTTAGGTTACAATGCCGGTTCAATTGGTAACTTAGTGCGCGAAGTATTAACTCGTAATGTTTTTGTTAGAACCGATTATAACATCAACCAAAAACATAAAGCTTCTTTGCGCTATAGTTTTTTAGATTATTTTCAAACAAATGATAATTCTTCTAACCACAACCATTTAGGTGGAGGAGATATACCCAATAGCGGTAAATTATTTGGTACCGATGCCTCTAATTACCTGTTTGAAACCACTGACCATAAAGTGGTGGGTTCGCTTCGTTCGCAAATTAGCAATAAGTTGCTGAATAATTTGAGAGTTCAATATGTAAGTACCCTAAGAGCCAATGCGCCAAAAAATTCGGAGGTAGAACAGGAAACCCGTGTTTATGTGGGCGGTTCTGGCGGAGCAGTAACTTTTGGTCAAAATACATGGGTACCCGAAGTGGTAAAAAGTAACTCTATTCAAATTGTTGATGATTTAGTAATTGATGCCGATGATGTGACCTACACGGTTGGTATGAATCATCAAATTTATAATCAAAGTGAACGCTTGCCACACTTTACCGCTCCGGTTGTAGTGTATAATGATGTAGATGCTTTACAAAGTGGAACGCCTTCGTTGTATACGCAATTGGTTTCAGGGCAGGTAGATTTGACGCAGCCCGCTCAATACGGTATAGCCGAATTGGGTTTTTATGCCGAAGCCGAATTTGACTTAGCTGATAACATACAAACCGAAGTAGGTTTAAGATGGGACGGGTTTACTTTTACCGGCGACAAGCCCGCCTTAAATGAAACCTTGCTAAACTCTGGTTTAACATATAATGGTCGGGCTTTAGATAATTCTGCGCTCTTTTCTGATATGAATAATTTTCAACCACGTATGCAAATGACTTGGGATATTAATGGAGACGGCATCAACATTTTAAAATTTGGAACGGGTATTTTTGTTGGACCAATTACCACGCAGGTTGCTACCTTATCTTTTTATAATAATGGATTTACCAACCAGCGCATTACTTACACAGGTGATGAAATTATGGACGAGTTGGGAACCGGACTTTTTGTGGACCAATCTACCTGGCTATCTGCCAACCCACCAAGTGGAGGCGGAGCAGTGAGTGATATTTTAATGATTGACCCCGAATTTCAATTACCCACCACCTGGAAGGCGAGCGTAAGTTACAACCGCTTTTTAACCGACCGGATTAAAGTGGGGCTTTCGGGTTTTTATAACCGAACTTGGAACGACAACCTTTATGTGAACGCCAATTTAGCAGTAGTGGGCAACAACCCTGCTGATAATCGCGAAGTATACGGACCCGCAACTGATGCAGTCGGTAACGTACGCTTATTTACCAATGCCGATTGGACCAGCCGCTACATTGCTGCTACTTTAGATGTGCAGGCGCAATTGGGGAAAGATGGTATCGTGAATGTTTCTTACACCAAAGCTCAAGGTTTGGGTGGTACTATATATAATTCCGGCGGTTCTAACGAAGGGGTGGAATTTGTAGCTTCATCCAGCATTAGCCGTTTTAGAGATTTGAATAATGCCATACAAAATGGTACAGGCGATAAATTTATTGCGACTTTTGCCTCGCCTACTTTTCAGGGATTCAATTTTGGCTTTAATGTAATTACGGCACAACAACGCCGGTTTACGGTAATTGCATCAGGCGACCCGAATGGAACTAATGATACCGATGTTGCTTATATTCCCAACATCAACTCACCAGATGCCGACCCAGCTTTGGCAGCGCAGTACAACAGTTTGTTGAGTAGCATTGCCCCAGAAGTACGGTCTGTTTTGGATGATTATCAAGGGCAAATTTCTGGTGTCAATGCAGGCAGGCAACCGTGGATTTATCAGACGAGTGCCAGTATCTCTAAACGTTTCGAAATTATGGAACGATACGGAGCGGCACTTCGATTGGATTTATTCAACGTCTTAAATTTGATTAATTTCCGCGCCGGTTATTACAACCAAGTCACCACCAACAGCGGTGAAGGTTTAGAGCAGTTACTACCTTTATTTAATTGGACGGGCGATGGCTATGCCGTTAATCCTGGCTTTGGGCAATACTCGCGGCAGGGGCAGCCTTATAATATTCAGTTAGGTCTCAAAGTAGATTTCTAACCATATCTATACAAGTGTAAAAAAGGGATGGATAGCAATGTCTTTCCCTTTTTATTTTATACTAAGCAGAATTAAAAGATATTTTTAGAATTTTAGTAAGACAATAAGGTCGATATTTTTTTGATCGTATCCGGGTGATTAAATATTTCTTTCATTTTCAATTTTAACTCATCCTCATCATTAACTTCAGATTTTTCATCTTTGTAAATCATAGTCAACGGATAAGCATCTATATTTGTTAAAACTTGAAACAAGGAATAAATATAGTTACCAACTGTTGGAGCTACTATTTGAAAATTAAATGAAATAAATCCTACATTATTATCTTGAACCACTCTGGCAAAAAGTTTCCCACTTGTTCTCTCTTTCAAAAGAACGGCTTGTTCTTCCAAAATGGATTTTGGGTTGTTTATTTTTGTAGCTTCAAAGATTGGCTATAAATTTTCTACTGGCATATTTAAAGATTTTTAAGTTTAAATTTAATTGGTAAATGATCTGAGTATTTTATTCTATCTGGAAGTCCACTTACACTTAATAATGAATCTTGTATACTGCAATCTGTTAATATATTGTAAGAGTCATTGTCAAAATGTTTTATCATAGAAGGTCTTAGAATAACCTGGTCAAACAAGTTCCAATAAAATGAATCGTAACCTGATTTATTATAATAGTAAGTACCAGCAGGTTCTGATATCAAGTCACCCATTAACGACCAAGATGGATTATAGAAAAAAGAGTGCGTTTTGTTAAGAATTTTCGTTGATGCTCTTTCAGCTATTCTTTTTGTAGAAACGGCATGGAATCCATTTGCCTGACTCATTCCACTTTCAAATGGATTCATATTAAAGTCGCCTACTAAAATTGTTTTCGTGTTGTTATTAAATTTCTTCCAACTCTTCAATTTGTTTCTTCATTAAGTTAGCATAGGCACCTCTGCTACTTTCTGAATAGTTTCTCTGGTCAAGTAAATGCAGACCGCCAATTATTAAATTCCTAAACTCTGGTAAGTTTAACTTTCTAATAGAAAATCTGTCAGAATCATCTTCATAAACTGGAATTATATGTACTGGATCAAAACTTGTAAAAAAACAAATTTTGTTACTCAGACTCTTTTCATTAGCATCAAAAAAAGTATGGTCATTTGTATTTAATTGATGCAGTAAATTTTGTTTATTTAAGCCTTGGCTTTCAACAACAATTAATATATCAATATAATATCGCTTCACCAATTTAATAATTGGCTCACTTAGTTCTTTCTTGTTAAGATTCCAAAATAATATATTAAGTTCTCTACCGAACATCTTTTAAAAAGACAAATTAAATTTTTAGCAAAGATAGTTTATTAATTATCTACTTCGGAGCAATTGTTAGATTTTGCGTTATTCTCATTCAATAACTCGATAAACGTCTACGCTCATTTAGCCACCCTTTGCTTTTTTCTACTTAATAAGTATACCTAATAATTAAAGTTACTCTCATTATATCTGATAAGCCTTTTTTACCTATACAAATCTAATATGTTTCTTCATTACAGCTTTTTGTACCAATTACTTTTTAAATGTAGATTAATAAGCTGATATTTACAACAAAAAGTATAAGATATTAAACGAGTTATATTTAATGGATGAGGTTTTATTAATATCGGAGAAGGTTAAAAATACAATTAAACTTGGCGAAAGTCATTTTAGGGAATTTAAATCGGCATTTAAAGGGAAGCCGGGATATAAAAAGCCAAGGTTAGTAAAAGCAATATGTGCCGATATAGGCGAAGCACTGGTGTCATTTGCTAATGCAGATGGTGGGGAAATTATAATTGGTGTTGAAGATGATGGAGAAATTACCGGCATACCTCACAATGATAAAGCGGTGCAAACGATGCTGAATGCAGTACATACACATGTTTATCTTAACCAAAAATTACCTTTAATTACTGATACGAATTTAACTTTAGACGACAAAAAAATTTTGTATTTTTCGGTGAATAAAGGCACTACTATGATTTTTCAATTACCCGATGGAAGATATGTAAGAAGAAAAGACCGTTCAACCATGCCTGCTTCCCTAAATCAAATTCAATTTGAAAGGCAGGAAATCAGATCACGAGAATATGACCGCGACTTTGTTGATGGTGCGACTGTGCCAGATTTAGATTTGGATTTATTACAAGGCATAGCTAATGAATACATCAACGGACTTAGTGTTGAACGATATTTACAGCAAATAGGTTTGGCAGAATATGGCTTTAATCGCTTACGATTAAAACGGGCGGCACTACTCTTATTTGCAACAGATATTGATAAATGGCATTCGAGGTGTCAGGTTCGTTTTTTGAAAGTAAATGGGTATACACTGGAGGCAGGTGAAAAATACAATGTGGTAAGTGATGATACGGTTAGAGGCAATATATTCAATTTAATATTTAATACATGGAACCATCTAAAATCTTATATAGCCTATAAAACGGAATATGACGCCAACGCTCAGTTTCAGCAAAAATACCTTTATCCGGAAGATGCTGTTAGGGAAGCCCTGTTAAATGCCATTGCTCACAGAGATTACAATATTTCAAATGCTATAGAAATATATATATTTAACGACCGAATGGAAATAAAAAGTCCGGGTGCTTTGCTCTCTACGTTAACCATAAAAAATTTGTACGAATTAGAAGGGTCACACGAATCGAGAAATGCCAACATAGCAAGGGTATTAAGAGAAAATAGGTTGATGCGGGAATTGGGAGAAGGCATGAAAAGAATGTTTAGTTTAATGAAAGCTCAGGAATTACAGCGACCTGAACTATATACTAATGTTTTGTGGTTTCGGGTTACTTTATCAAATGAAACTGTTTTAAATTAATAGGTGATTATCATATTTATGTCTATGAAATTTGAATTAATAACATTGGTCAATATGTTAATATGTATGTTGCTTTCTAACTTTGCTACAAGTGCTCAAAGTCAATCTCTCCTAACTCAACTCAACACCAAAACCCAAGGCATCTCCTACCAAAACAACATTAAAGAAACCGGCAAATACAACCACATATTTTGGGAGAATGTGTATCATGGTGCTGGGGTAGCTATTGGCGATTTAAATAAAGATGGTTTGGCAGATGTCTTCTTTGCCGGCAATCAGGTTAAGGATGAATTGTATCTTAACCAAGGCAATTTTCAATTTAAAAACAATACTGAAAAATTAAGTGCACCAGCAAATCATTACTGGTCAAACGGTGTAACTTTTGCCGATGTAAATGCTGATGGGTGGTTGGATATTTATGTTTGTAAATCGGGTTCATCTCTTAATCCAACCGACAGACAAAACCTGTTATTCATCAATAACCAAAACGAAACGTTTACAGAAAGCGCGAAAACTGTTGGTTTAGCCGATGAAGGCTACAGTTTACAAAGCGTTTTTTTTGATATGGATAATGACGGTGATTTAGATGCTTACATAATGAATCAACCACCGAGCACTTTGCAAGAAAAGAAACAAAATATCTTATATAATACTTCTTGTAATGATTTTACTGATAATTTGTATCGAAATGAAGAGGGTATATTTGTAAACATCACGCAACAAGCCGGTGTGCAAAATTGCGCTTATGGTTTGGGCCTTGTTGCTTCGGATATTAATGAGGATGGTTGGACAGACATTTACATCGCCAATGATTATTTGGTTTCAGACCATCTGTACATCAACCAAAAAAATGGAACTTTTAAAAATGAAGCGAAACAATATTTGAAACACGAATCGCTTTATGCGATGGGTGCTGATGTTGCCGACATCAACAACGATGGTTTGTTAGATGTGTTTACCGCCGATATGAGTGCCGCCGACCATTACCGCAACAAAGCAAATATGCCTTCTATGAATCGCCAACGGTTTAAAGAAATTTTAGGGGTCGGTAACAATCATCAATATATGTTTAATGCTTTGCAGTTAAATAATGGCGACGGAAGTTTTAGTGAAATTGCGCAACTTGCAGGCGTAGCCAATACCGATTGGAGTTGGAGTATAGTGATGGCAGATTTGGATAACGACCAACACAAAGACCTGTTAATAACCAACGGTATAAAGCGTGATGTCCGGTTTGTAGATGGCTTAAATAAACTGACCAAAGCATTAGAAGATGGAACGATTAAGCTTAGTGAAATTTTGGCTTTTACACCAAGTCAACCATTGAAAAATTTTGCATATCAAAATAATAGTAATCTTACATTTAATGAGGTAAGTGATGATTGGGGTTTTGCCATTGAAAGCTTTTCTAACGGAATGGCACTCGGTGATTTGGATAACGATGGCGACTTAGATGTGATTGTAAATAATGTAGATCAAGCACCATTCATCTTTAAAAATAACACACAAAATAATTACCTGCGCATCAAACTGAAAGGTGCAAACAACAATCCATTTGCTTTAGGAGCAAAAGCCATTATCCAAACCAACAGTCAAATTCAAAAGCTCGAACTCAATACAACAAGGGGCTATCTTTCTTCTTCTGAACCTCTTTTGCATGTTGGCTTGGGGAAAGAGGCAACTGTTGAACAATTAACTATTGAGTGGAATCTGGAGAAAAGATCTGTTCTAAAAAATATTAAAGCTAACCAATTGCTTGAATTGAATATTGAAGATGCGGAGCAAATATCTAAACCAAATAATATTGAAACCTTGTTATTTTCAGAAATAGCTAATAGCAATTTACCCAACTTTCTGCACCAAGAAATACCCTTCGATCCCTTTCAAAAAGAAGTATTGTTGCCACACAAAATGTCTCAGTTGGGTCCGGCATTAGCCGTTGGTGATGTAGACGGCAATGGCTTAGATGATATTTTTATTGGCGGGGCAAAAGATCAAAGTAGTCAGTTATGGTATCAGCAAACATCAGGAAATTTTGAATTGGACAAGAGTAAGGTTTGGGAAGTTAATGCTCAATATGAAGATATAAATGCCCTATTTTTTGATGCCAATAATGATGGACAATTAGATTTGTATGTTGCCAGTGGCAGTAATGAATTTCTTCCAAATGCTCCTGAATTACAAGATCGTTTATATATCAATAATAAAGGAGTTTTTGAATTAGATAAAGATGCTATACCCTACATGAGGTTTACAACCGGTGCTGTTGCTGCTTCCGATTTTGATAAAGATGGCGATACGGATTTGTTTGTTGGAGGTTTGATGCAACAGCAAAATTATCCAAAAGGGGCACCTTCTTTTTTATTAAAAAATAACAATGGTCAATTTACAGATGTAACACAAAAAAATAACAGCGACTTACAAAATATTGGCATGGTAAGAGATGCCGTTTGGGCAGATATGGATGGCGATAATGATGATGATTTAATTGTAGTAGGTGAGTGGATGCCTATTACGGTTTTTCAGAATAATGATGGACATTTAACCAAATTTAATAATCCGGTTTTAGCACAAACAACCGGTATGTGGCACGCCATTGAAGCTACCGATTTTGATGGGGATGGAGATATAGATTTTTTTGTTGGCAATCTCGGTTTGAACAACAAATTCAAAAAAGGAGAAGAAAACGGTTTCCATTTATTTTGTGATGACTTTGATGAAAATGGGGTTGATGACATCGTTTTGAGTAAAGAAAAAAATGGGGTGTTGCTACCTGTTCGCGGCAGAGAATGTTCCTCCGAACAAATGCCTTTTATAGCAGAAAAATTTCCAACCTATCACGACTTTGCGATAGCTTCTTTAGATGAAATTTTTTCTAAAGAAAAATTACAACAAGCACAACACGTTGAAATTGAAATGATGCAAAGCATCTACCTAAAAAATGTAGGTGAAGGACAATTACAAATTCATCCCTTACCGATTGAAGCCCAATTTTCGGTTATTACCGATTTTGTAGTCAACGATTTTGATGAGGATGGCAAGTTGGATGTGGTTGTAGTAGGCAATAAATATGAGACCGAAGTAGAAACCGCAATGTACGATGCTAGTGTGGGATTGTTACTAAAAGGCGATGCAAAAAAAATGTTTATAGCCGTTCCACCTAATGAAAGTGGTTTGAACATTAAAGGGAATATGCGAACTGCTAAAATTGTTCAAACTAAAAATGGGAAGGTGTTGCTTACTGCGGTTAATGATGGAGCGATAAACTATCAATTAATTAAATAACAAAATGTTAATTTTGAACACCAGCGTAATAATTATTTGCTACTTATATACTTTATCCTGAATAGAAATTTCTTCTGGTGCCAACTCAATTATTTCACCGTTTTTTGAAACTATAATTGGAGTTTTTTTGTACTTTTTGAACTCAATTAATTTGCGATATGTTCTCTCGAGCCCTTCTTTTATTTTATCACTATTTTTCATATACACATTGTTTAATTAATTTGAATCGCATAGAATTTTAATTCAAGTGTTTATTTATTTTTTATGATTCTTAAGAAAAATAAATTTCAAAATTTTAATGAAGAATTACCAGCAACTTATATTTGTAATTTTTATTTGCTTTCATACTTTTGGATACAATTAATTGTAAAGTTAATAAAACTTTTTAAGACATCAGTTTAATATTATTGAAAGCGTATACAATTGACCTTTAAAATCAAACCATTTTTAAATTAAAAATTTTTCTACTATTTTTAGAAACTAATTAAAACCCATCAAACCAAACCAACAACAGTATTTATGGTCCAATTTCTAAGCTTTTTGGCTTTTACCGGTTTCGTGGCATTGTATGCTACCTGGCAATTACGTAAAGATAAACTCAACTCGCAAGACGGTTATTTTTTGGGCGGCAGAAGTTTAACCGGAGTAGTGATAGCCGGTTCTATGTTGCTCACAAACATTTCAACCGAGCATTTAATAGGGATGAACGGTTCATCTTATCGCAACGGCGCCATCATTTTAACTTGGGAGGTTACCTCTGCTTTAGCCTTAATTGTGGCGGCACTCTACTTTGTACCGCGCTACTTAAAAATGGGATTAACTACCATCCCCGAATTTTTAGAACGGCGCTTTGATGGCTTAACCAGAACTTTCATTGCTTTTTTACTCATCGTTTCTTTTGTAACTACTTTGTTACCAATAGTGTTGTACACCGGTGCTATTAACATCGAAAGTATTTTTGAAATCTCTAACCTGCTCAACATTTCTACTACGCAAGGTTTGTGGTTGACCGTTGTGGTAGTAGGTACAATCGGTGCAATCTACGCCATTTTCGGTGGCTTAAAAATGGTGGCTTATACCGATACCATTAATGGTTATGGCTTACTCCTCGCCGGCTTGGCAGTACCTTTTATTGCCCTTTGGGATATTGGAGATGGCAACATTTTAAAAGGCTTTGCTAACATTTTTGAGAATGCCCCTGAAAAATTTAATGTCATCAGTCAAGAACCTTCTATTGGTGAAGGCTCCCGAAAAGCCATCCTTCCGTTTAGCGTGGTTTTTACCGGTATGATTATTAATCAACTCTATTTCTGGACGATGCATCAATCTATTATTCAGCGAACTTTAGGAGCAGTCAGTTTAAAAGAAGCCCAAAAAGGGTTGCTGTATACCGGTGTGTTGAAGTTGCTTATTCCTTTAGTAATTGTGTTGCCCGGCTTAATTGGTTTTTACTATTTCGGCAATAGCTTGTATGATAATCCTGATACGGTTTATCCGTTATTATTAAAAAAAGTTTTACCCGTTTGGATGACCGGATTTTTTGTGGCGGTGGTTATGGGTGCCATCCTCAGTACGTTTAACAGTGCTTTAAATAGTGCTGCAACTATTTTTAGCTTGGGCATCTACAAACGTTATATCAACAAATTAGCTAAAGAGTCGCGCTTGGTTTGGATAGGTAGAGTCTCGTCTGCCATTCTCGCTGTATTTGCCATTAGCGTGGCACCATTTGTTGCCAATGCGCCCGATGGTTTGTATCAACTTTTACAACAATTAAATGGTATCTTTTTTATCCCGATGGCAACCGTAATTCTGGCAGCTTTCTTCTTTCCAAAAGTATCGGCAACCGGTGCTAAAGCCGGCTTAATATTTGGTTTGCTCTTTTATATTGTGATGTATTTTTTCATCAAAGTAGAGATGCATTTTGTCCATCTTTGGGGTTTAGAGTTTGTGCTGAATGTTATCGTTATGCATCTTGTATCTATGGTTTATAAAAGAAAAAACATGTATGAAATTGCCGATGTAGGTGTGGTAGATTTAACTCAATGGAAATATGCCAAAGCCTTAAGTTTGGTTCTGGTAATTGTTACGCTGATAATTTATGTTTTTTTGGGGAATGTGGGATAGATTATTTTGATGGCATTTATAACATTTACAAAGCCTCTCGTTAATCAAATATTCAGAATAAATTTTACGCAAATATTGACAAGTTTATCTAAACAAGAAAGTAGTTGACACTTTTTTAATATTTTTTTGAAGCGAAACTATTTGGCTTTATAAAAACACCCGTCCCGCTTTCCGCTCAAATGCCATTTGCCAACGCTGCAAAAGCCACTCAAAATGGCATAACCGCTGCAATCGGGGCTAGTTTAAAAACTTCGGTGCTTCGTAGCACGAAAAAAACAGAGACAATCCAAAACAAAAAAGTATCAACCACTTTGATAAACTTGTCCAAATATTTACATTTTAGTTAGGAATGATGAGAAAATAAATTTACTATCTATGATAAAGCAATTTTTTGATAGGCGAGGCGAAAAACGCAGTCTTAGTGGAGCTAAGACAAGGCTTTTCAATGAAGTCTATCAGAAAATTGCAAAGTCAGAATGTAAAGTTATTTTTTTCTCATTCCTTAAGTCTTATCCACTATTTTTAACAAAATAAGAAACATTGAACTTGAATTCAATTGTATTGCTTATCTTTAATGACAAAAAGAGATAATGAGTGGTGAAGCACTAAAATTAAAGTTGATTCATAAAATTTTGGCTTATAATGATGTAAAGCAATTGAAAGTATTGGATGAAGTAATTTCAAAAACCGAAATAGGTGAAAGCCAACTTGAAAAATTGGTAAAACCAACAAGAGAAAAGTTAGACATTGAAGCGATTAAAATACAACAAAACTTTCAGCCAATTAATGCATACGAGTTTTTTAAAGAATTAGAAGAACTTAATATAGAAGAACCGTTAGAGGATTTACTTAAAATGATTTGACTTGGATTACATTTTAGATACAAACATTCTTTTAATATTTATAAGAAATAAAGACAAGGCTACAGAAATTCAGAAAAAATATGGTTTATTCAATTCTGTAAACAATCCAATAATTTCTGTTGTATCACTTGGGGAAATTAAATCAATAGCACTTCGAAATAAATGGGGAAACAATAAAATTAGCCGACTTAACTTTATATTAAATCGTTTAATAGTAACCGAAATCAATTCAGAAGATGTAATTAACCGGTATGCGGAAATAGAAGCCTATAGTCAGGATAAGTTAGAATCAAAACCATTGAATTTATCCGCCAGAAATATGGGTAAAAATGATTTATGGATTGCCGCAACAGCAAGTGTATTAAATGGACAATTAGTTTCAACAGATGACGATTTTATGCATTTAGACCGGCAATTTTTGGAATTAATTAAAATTGTGGTTTAAAACTATGTAGTCATTCTAGTTGATGGTGTCGGATTAATTTGAGTAAAATTTGGACGAGTACGAGGCGGAGGTTGCTTGGCATAGCCAAAGTTCTGTTTTCCAACGAAGTAATCATTCAAATTTTGCCAAAGTTACCGACAGCATGATCTTGACAGACTACTAAGCATACTGTTATCGAAATACTAGCTTAGATTGGGTAGATTAAAGCACAACAGCAAATGAAACAAAAAATAAAATTAGGCATGATAGGCGGCGGAGAAGGCTCCTTCATCGGACCGGTACACCGCATTGCCGCCCGTATGAGCAACGACTATGATTTAGTTGCCGGGGTGTTTTCCTCTAAGGCAGAAAAATCGATGACATTTGCCAAACAAATTGGTATTGCAAAAGAGCGCGCCTATCCCAATTGGCAAACGATGTTACAAAAAGAACAACAACTTGAAGCAGGCATCGAAGCAGTTGCGGTAATAACGCCAAATCATACCCATTACCCAATATGTTCCGCTTTTGCACAAGCCGGGTTTCATATTATTTGCGACAAACCCTTAACCAACACCTTAGAAAATGCCAAAAAATTACAACAAGAATTGGAAGGAAAATCCCAAGTATTTTGTGTAACTTATAATTACAGTGCTTACCCTATGGTGAAGCAAGCAAGGGCAATGGTTGCCGATGGACAAATTGGAGCAATTAAACAAGTAAACCTAAATTATGTACAAGGCAATTTGGCTGCTTATCATCCTTCAGAAAAAAATAGTTGGCGACACGATAAAAGCAAAGGTGGTGCCTCTTTAGTATTAGCCGACATTGCAACGCACGCTTTTCACTTAGGCGAATACGTTGCTCAAATAGAGTTGGAAGAAGTGTTTGCCGAACTTGGTCCTTCTTATAAACAAAGAATAGTAGATGATTATGTGAGTTGTTTGTTGCGTTTTAAAAACAAAGCAAGAGGAATGATGTGGGTAACCAATTGCGCTGCCGGTGCAGAACATGGTTTAAGTTTTAGAATATTTGGTACCAAAGGCGGCTTAGAGTGGCATCAGGAAACCCCTAACGAATTACGCCATAGACGAATTGATGATTTCGAGCAAATTTTAACCCGCAGAAAAGGCAACAAGTTGTTACCACTAGCTAACGAAAGTGTTTTTTTACCCTATGGTCATCCCGAAGGATATAATGAAGCCTTTGCTAATTTGTATAAAGAGACTGCACGCGGTATTCGTCAAATAAAAAATAAAGAATCTTTGCAATTGCCAGATGGTTTCCCTGGAATTGAGGCTGGCGTTAGAGGGCTTAGTTTTGTAGAGGCTTGTATTAAAAGTAAGGAGCAGGGTATATGGATTAGATTTTAATATTTAATCAATCCGAATGTTACAATGAATTTTTGATAAATTTATCAAAGTAGTTGATACTTTCTTGTTTTCGACAGTCCTCTTTTTTTTCTTTCTACGAAGAACCGAAGTTTTTAAACTAGCCCCGATTGCAGCGGTTATGCTATTTTGCCGCGCGGCATATGCAGGCAAGCAATAGCATTTGAGCGGAAAGCGGGACTAAGGTTTCTATGATGCTATAAGGTTTCGCTTCAAAAAAAATGAATGAAAAAGTGTTTACTACGATGTAGTTAGATAAACTTGTCGAATTTTTTAGGGTTAACAATTTGCCAATAGATAGTTTGACAGATTTACTGCTGTATCATCACCCTAAACAATACCCATCAAACTACTTTGAAAACAAGGAAGTTCTAACAGTTTTACAAAATTAAACAAACTCCTGCCATACAAATCCCCAATTAGCACTATCTTTGCCCATATGCAGCACATAAGAAATTTCTGTATCATCGCCCATATTGATCACGGTAAAAGTACCTTGGCAGATCGCTTGTTAGAATATACCAACACCGTAAGCGAACGCGATATGCAAAATCAGGCTTTAGACGATATGGATTTGGAACGCGAACGCGGAATTACCATTAAAAGCCACGCCATTCAAATGGACTTTAAGTCTGGTGGTCAACAATATATTTTCAACTTAATTGACACGCCGGGTCACGTTGATTTTAGTTACGAAGTATCTCGCTCCATTGCTGCTTGCGAAGGAGCCTTGCTGCTGGTTGATGCTTCGCAGGGTATACAGGCACAAACCATTTCTAACTTGTATTTGGCTATTGAGCACGATTTGGAGATCATCCCTATCGTTAACAAAATTGATATGGATGGGGCAATGCCCGAAGAAGCCAAAGACCAAATTATTGATTTAATTGGTTGCGAATACGATTCTATAATTGAAGCTAGTGGAAAAACCGGCGTGGGTGTACCAGAAATTATGCAAGCCGTTATTAATAGAATTCCGGCACCTAGTGGAGACCCGGAAGCTCCTTTACAAGCTTTAATTTTTGATTCGGTATTTAACAATTACAGAGGGGTAGAAGCCTATTTCAGAATTTTTAACGGCACCATTAACAAAGGCGACAAAGTAAAATTTGTGAACACCGGTAAAGAATATTTTGCTGATGAAATAGGTGTACTAAAATTTAAACAAGAAAAAAAAGAGCGCTTAAGCACCGGCGATGTAGGCTACATTATTACCGGCATTAAGCAAAGCAAAGAAATAAAAGTAGGCGATACCATTACCAATGCCCAAAAACCTACCCAAGAAATTATTGATGGTTTTGAAGATGTAAAACCCATGGTTTTTGCCGGCATTTATCCGATAGATAATGACGATTATGAAGACTTGCGAGACTCGCTTGAAAAGCTGCAACTCAACGATGCCTCTTTGGTGTTTGAGCCCGAAACTTCTATTGCCTTGGGCTTTGGTTTCCGTTGCGGATTTCTCGGTTTACTGCATTTAGAAATTGTGCAAGAACGTTTAGACCGGGAGTTTGATATGTCGGTAATTACCACCGTACCCAACGTTTCCTATTATGCCTACACCACTGCCGACGAAAAAATTATCGTACATAATCCATCTGATTTGCCCGATACTTCTGGCTTAAATTATGTGGAAGAACCTTTTATTAAAGCACAAATAATTACCAAGCCCGATTACATTGGTACTATTATGAAACTCTGTATGGAAAAACGCGGCACTTTAACCAACCAAACCTATCTTTCCGAAAGCCGGGTTGAGCTTACTTGGGAAATGCCACTTGCCGAAATTGTTTTTGATTTTTACGACAAACTCAAATCAATTTCGCGGGGTTATGCCTCTTTCGATTATTATATGATTGATTACCGGCAGGCAGATTTGGTAAAGATGGATATGCTGCTCAACAGCGAAAAAGTAGATGCGCTCTCCGCCTTAATACATCGAACCAAAGCCTTCGATTTTGGTAAAAAACTCTGCAAAAAATTAAAAGAATTGGTGCCTCGTCAACAATTTGTGATTGCTATACAGGCTGCCATTGGTGCCAAAATTATTGCCCGTGAAACCATCTCTGCTATGCGAAAAGACGTAACTGCCAAGTGTTATGGTGGCGATATTACCCGTAAACGAAAGCTGTTAGAAAAGCAAAAGAAAGGCAAGAAAAAGATGCGTCAAATAGGTAGCGTGGAGGTGCCTCAGCAGGCTTTTATGGCAGTACTAAAACTCAACGATTAAATTACAAAAATCGACATTCATCATTCGTTAATCGATATTCGACATTCACTATTTAAAATGCAACATTCAAAATTTATCATTCACAATTTATTATTTTTGTCGAAGCGAAACGGTACAACTCAATCAAAGGCGGGTCCCGCTTTCCGTTCAAATGCTGCGGCTAGGCACCAAGCCTGCGCTTCAGGCAGCATAACCACTGCAATCGGGGCTAGTTTGCTAACTTCGCTCCATTGTAGTAAGGCTTGCTATTACACGGCTATCCGCGTATTAATTAGCCTGTTTGTATTTAGTGGCATAACCGCCTGTGAAAATGACATGAACGAAGTAGAACGACTAACCAAAGCCAACCGCCCACAATACGACCACGCCGAAGAAGTAGAAATTTTATACAGTGAAGATGGCATGGTAAAAGCCAAAATAAACGCACCCGAATTGGTGAAAGACAGTAATGGCAGACCCTATACCGAATTCTCGAAAGGCATACGCGTAGAAATTTTAAACAGTGCCCAAAAACCCGTAACCGTATTAACCGCCAATTACGGCAAACGCTACGATAAAAGCGAAGAAACCATTGTACAAAATGATGTAGTCGTTATTAACAAAAATGGCGACAAGTTAGAAACCGAAGAGCTAACCCGAAACGATAAAACCGGCGAGCTGCATACCGATGCCTTCGTAAAAATAACCACCGCCAACGAAGTGTTGTACGGCATGGGTTTGAAAGCCAATGAAGATTTCAGCTACTACCAAATTGATACCGTACAAGGCTTTTTGAACATTAATGAAACCGACTTTTTAGTAGAATAATATTCGTAAGGTGACCTCTTTCCAAAAGGTGTCATCTTTAGGTTTTAAAAACTGAGCAGTACAATTTCACTGAAACTAAAACCCACGAAATTTTAAATTTCAAAGTGCCCCTACTACGGAGCTTTCAAGACCTGACAGGTTTTAAAAACCTGTCAGGTCTAAATAGTGCTATCTTCACAAAGAAGGCTCGCAAGGCTCTTCTTCAATCTCCAATATCGATATTTCAGTACGGCGGTTTTTTTGATGTTGACTTTCGCTACAAGAAACCCCATCGGCACATTCGTTTAATAAAACCGTTTCGCCATAACCTTTGTATTGAATTCTTTTGGCTTCAATACCTTTTCCAACCAAATAATTAAAGCAAGATTTTGCACGATTGGAACTCAACTTCATATTAAAGTCATTCCCTCCCCGGCTATCCGTATGGCTTGATAATTCAATGACTAAAGTTTTGTATTGTTTTAATAAATCGTATACTTTATTTAATTCTCTCTTCGAATCCGGTCGTAAAGTTGATTTGCCTAAATCATAATACACATTTTCTAACTCAATGGTTTGCCCAACCGCAATAGGGTCAACTGCTATTTTAGCCAACACCTGCCCTGCTAAGGTATGCGGCGGACCAACGTAAAATTCAAAAACACCACTTAAACAAAACAACTTATCTGGTCTATCGCATTCAGTAACTGCCATACTTTTTTTAAGATAGCCATTTTTACAAGTTCGTATCTCATACAGTTTTTTGTTTTCTATAATAAATGAAACCGTTCCATTTTGGGTCACTTTCGTTTCTATGTACGATTTGTCAACTCTGCTAAACAAATACACCTCTACCCCATCAATTAATTGCCTGGTATTTCTATCATACACCTCTACTATTAAGGCACTTTCGTTGACATTAGTGCTTGTTTGAGTTGTAGGTTGACTAGTAGTTTGAGTACTTGGTTGAGTTGTTAGCGTCTTCAAATCTTTTGAGTCGTTCTGCTGCTTAGGCACCATATCTTTCTCTGTTAATTTTGCGGGGTCCACAACTATATCCATTTGTTTAATCAGGCTATCCAAATTTTCGTTTACTGGTTTAGCTATTTCTTTTAGTTGACTGCTATCTTTTTGGGCTTGCATCAGTTTACCTTGCGATATAAAAACAACGGCTATCCCAAAACAGATCATACTCTTCTTTAATTTTTCCATTATTATCTTTTTAAACTTTCATCATTATGTTCACCATTGACGACTAATTTGCCTATGGTTACTTAACCTCCATAAAATAACAAGATACGTAATTTTATTTGAACTCTCCTATTTCAAAGCACTCGAATTAGCTGCTTTACTGTATGACCAAATTAAAAAGCCGGTAAATTAACTACCGGCTTCAAATATATTTTTTTAAAAGTAAATTTATGCAATTGGTGGAATACGTAAAACCTGCCCGGGATAAATTAAATTCGGGTCTTTCAGCATTGGTTTGTTGGCTTCAAAAATTACCGGATACTTCATGGCGTTGCCATAATAGGCTTTGGCAATTTTTGATAAACTATCACCCCTTACCACCGTATGAAATTGTGCTTCCGGCTCTTCTACAGCAATTGAAATTTTATCTTCTACCTGCCCAATACCTTCTACATTACCGCAAATTAAGATGATTCTTTCGCGGTCGGCTTGTGTTTGACATTCTCCGGCAACGGTGGCTAAATCATCTTCAACAGCCACGTATAAACTATCAATTGGTATGCCATGGTTTCTAATGGCTGCAATCAATTCATCGGCTTTTTGATCGTTGGTTAACTCAACCGGTACATAGGTTTCCTCGGCGGCTTTTGGTGCTTCTTTTTTTCCAAATAATTTGCTACCTGCGTTTTTTATAAATGAAAATAATCCCATAAATATTATATTATATTTTAATTATGTTTTGTTTAACTGCATAAATAAAGCGAAAGTTCAATTAAATTGGAAATTTAAGTCACAACTTTTATTTATTACAAATATAAATAAGCACTTTCTCAATCTCAAATATAGTGTACTTTTTATGAACGAACCTATAAAACCCTTATACCGCCCAATAAGACAATCGCATAAAAAATAATTTTGAAGAGATGACAGCTTGGTAGCATAAAAGGCTTTGCCAAATTAAGCTCTGTAGCAGCTAAACTAGCTCAATTAACAATAATAGTATAACTCTAATGACGTTTTCTCAGCACTGATTTAGTTTTCTAGCAAAATTTCGCTCTCACTGAGCTTAACTTTTATAAAAAAAATCGGTTCTACTACAAATTTAAAGAGAAGTATTCAAAAGCCTTTAATAAGTTTAAAGTACAAATCAAGCCTTTTTAAGTTGGTATTACCATCATGTTTATATACTCTAATTGGCTTTTGTATGTGAAACTGAAAATTTGGTGGTTCGGTATAAATAAATTGTAGTATTTTTGTAATTAAATGAATAAAATAATTAGCCGGATTACAACTAATAATCAGATTTGTGGAGGTAAACCTATAATACGAGGTTATCGCATAACGGTGCAAACTATTATGGAGTTTGTGCTTGCTGGTACACCAACTTCAGAAATTTTGGAACAATACCCAATGTTGGAACAACAGGATATTGAGGCTTGCAAAGCATTTTCTTTGATGATATAAGATAATAAATATACGACAAATATAATTTCATAAAGGAAGTTTAAATACCTAAATATTTAATTGATGTTAATCTGCCTTATTATTTTAAGCTTTGGAATACAGATGATTATATACATTAATTAGATGTTGGTGGAAAAGCCACTGACGATTTTATTTGGAATTATGCAATTGAAAATGAACTTACCATCATTACAAAAGATAGCGATTTTTCTGATAGAATGATGTTAACCAATCCACCACCTAAGGTAATTCAAATTAAATTAGGGAATCAAAAAATGAAGGATTTTCATAAAATTATTGGTAGTATATGGCATAAAGTTTTAGAGTTGAGTTCAAAAAACAAATTGGTTAATGTTTATCACAATAAAATTGAAGGAATTGAATAAAATTGCCTTTATAAAAAATATGCATATGTAAATAACAAAAACTCCCAAACTCATCAAGCAAAATTTAAACTCTTACCTTGTAACCTTTAGCCATTTCATGTTACTTTACTATTTAAACCGAATAAAAAATGATACAACATAATATAAATGAAGAAAAAATCAAGTTGGTCTTTTCTAAAATCTATGTTTACACCCATCAACAAAAACTAATACTGAAACGATTCGAAACTCGTATTAAATAATTCATCATTAACAAAACACAATGAAAAAAATATTAATTATAGGAGGCACCCAGTTTGTCGGGCGCAATTTAGTGGAGCAGTTATTAGCTTTAAATCAATACGACATTACCTTGTTTAACCGGGGAAAAACCAATCCCGATTTATTTCCCGAAGTTAAACGAATTACCGGCGATAGAAACACGGCTGATTTGCATAAAGCTGCTCAACAAGATTGGGATTGTGTAATTGATATTTCCTGTTACAACCCCAACCCGCTCGAAGATTTTATACAACAACTTAAAGGCAGAACAGACCGATATATTTTTGTCTCTACTGTAAGTGTGTACAACCAGGAAGAACAGCAGAAAAGCAATGGAAATATAACAGAAGATTTCCAACTATATACTTACAATGAGTCAGATAAAACTGATAAAACCAATGAAACCTACGGCAAACGCAAAGTAGCTTGTGAAGAAATACTACTGAACCAGGAATGGTTGAACACCATCATCCTCCGCCCGGCTTTAATTATTGGACACCACGACCATACCGACCGCTTATATTACTGGTTTTACAGGGCGAAAACCCAATCCTCTTTTATCATTCCTAACCATGGAAAAGATAAAATTACTTACACCGATGTACTCGATTTTTCAAAAATGCTCATTCAATCTATCCATATCGAAAATAAGCACCACGTATATAATGCTACGAGTTACAATGCTTCAATAAATCAATTTGTGCAGTTAGCAGCTAACCAGCTACAAAAAGAACTCAACCTCATTAATGCAAGTCCTGCATTTATTAAAGAACATAAACTCAAAATTTGGACAGAACTTCCCCTATGGGTAGAAGGCGATTTACACACCCAAGACAATGCAAGATTACTAAAAAATTACAACTTCACGCCCAGCACTATTGAAGAAACTACCGTTCGATTAATGGATTATTATGGCAATTATATGAAGTGGCGAGATGTACGGGAAAGCAGATATGGGCAATTGTCAATGACTACAGAGCGCGAAGCGGAGTTGATGCAATTATTGGTATAAATTTTTTTGAAGCGAAACAGTTGGGGTATTTATTAATGGGCTACCCGCCATCCGTTCAAATGCTGCAGCTACGCACAAATGCCAACGCTTCAGGCAGCATAACCACTACTGTCGGGGCTAATTTAAAAGCTTCTGCCGGGTTTATTAACTTTTCAAATTTCTTAATCACTTAAGTTTCGGTATTAAAATAATTGCAGTTTCAATGAAATCTGCTCCATTGTGTTAACTAAAATAAGGTAACTTTGTTATAACAAGTGAACAGGTTCACTTGGATTTGAATTTTATAATTAGGGTCTCCTCAAATCATTTTAAGTAATTGATAATCAAATATTTAAGCGTAGAAATACCCTTGCAAAATGCAAGGTTTTTATGGGAGATTCAAAAATAACTTTGCATTTCGTCAATTATACATAATTTTCATATGT
>CALHDG010000269.1 GCA_938023075.1 uncultured Chitinophagales bacterium | reverse complement strand
TCGATATTCAGCATTCGTTAATCGATATTCGATGTTCAATAAAAACAGCATCTTTTGAATATCGAATATCCAACACCGATTTTTGATTTCAGAAGTTTTTTTCCTATTCGATATTCAGCATTCGTTAATCGATATTCGATGTTCACTTAATAGTCATTCAAAAAATATCGAATATCCAACACCGATTTTTGATTTCAGAAGTTTTTTCCTATTCGATATTCAGCATTCGTTAATCGATATTCGATGTTCAATAAAAACAGCATCTTTTGAATATCGAATATCGAACACCCATTTTTGATTTCAGAAGTTTTTCCTTCTTCGATATTCAGCATTCGTTAATCGATATTCGATGTTCACTTAATAGTCATTCAAAAAATATCGAATATCCAACATCGATTTTTGATTTCAGAAGTTTTATTCAAATACTAAATTACTAATCGCCAATCATATTTTCAGGCACTACCCATTCGTCAAATTCTTCGGCGGTCAATAATTCCAATTCAATGGCAGCTTCTTTTAAACTTTTATCTTCGGCATAGGCTTTCTTCGCAATTTTAGCGGCATTATCGTAACCAATTTTAGTGTTTAAAGCCGTTACTAACATCAACGAATTTTCTAAGTTATGTTGTATACGGCTGCTGTTGGCTTCTATACCGACCACACAATTTTTGTTAAACGAAGCTGCTGCATCCCCAATTAAGCGGGCAGACATTAAAAAGTTAAAAATCATCATCGGTTTAAACACATTCAATTCAAAGTGACCGGTGCAACCGCCAATATTAATGGCCACATCGTTACCCAACACTTGGGCGCAAGCCATGGTCAAGGCTTCCGATTGGGTAGGGTTTACTTTACCCGGCATAATGGAAGAACCCGGCTCGTTAGCCGGTATTATAAGTTCACCAATACCACTTCGCGGACCGGACGACAACATTCGTATATCATTCGCAATTTTCATTAAACTAACGGCTACCGTTTTTAAAGCACCATGCGATTCGACAATGGCATCGTGTGCAGCTAAGGCTTCAAATTTATTAGCGGCAGTGCGGAAAGGCAGGTTGGTTAAAGCCGCAATTTTTTCTGCCACCGTTTCTGAATAATTGGGTGGCGTGTTAATGCCGGTTCCAACTGCTGTACCACCGAGCGCCAATTCACTTAAATGATCTAAGGTATTTTCAATGGCTTTAATACCGTGGTCTAATTGCGAAACATAACCCGAAAATTCTTGTCCGAGCGAAATGGGCGTGGCATCCATAAAATGCGTTCTGCCTATCTTCACCACACTTTTTAAACTTTCTGCTTTGGCGTTTAAAGCCTCTCTTAAATTTTTTAGATTCGGCAAAGTGTTTTCAGTTAATAATTTATAGGCAGCAATGTGCATTGCCGTTGGAAACGTATCGTTTGAGGATTGTGATTTGTTGACATCATCATTGGGGTGAATCCCCTTTTTTTCATCGTCTAATTTACCACCATTTAGTACGTGCGCTCTGTTGGCAATTACTTCATTTACATTCATATTGCTTTGCGTACCCGAGCCGGTTTGCCAAACCACTAATGGAAATTGTTCATCTAACTTTCCCTCCAAAATTTCTTCGCAGGCTTTTACAATTAAATCAACTTTATCTTCAAACTGCTGTCGTTCGTTGTCGTTTTCAAATGAAATTAATTGTAAGTTGGTTTGAGCCGCTGCCTTTTTTAAAATGGCATAAGCTCTAATGATCTCTACCGGCATTTTCTGACCACCAATTTTAAAATTTTCTAAAGAGCGTTGGGTTTGCGCCCCCCATAATTTATCTGCCGGCACTTTTACATGCCCAATACTGTCTTTTTCTAATCTAAATTCCATGTAATGATTTTATGTTTACAAAGATAAAAGGATAAAATGTAGAATAAGAAATTTATTAGCCAGTATGTTTTCCAATCAATCAAAAAAGTTGGTTTATTCTACAAGTTTTTCTAAGCCATAAAATAGTTGACACTTTTGTACTCATTTTTTTTTGAAGCGAAACTTTGTAGCATCATAGTAACTTTAGTCCCGCTTTCCGCTCAAATGCTATTTGCTATGCTACAAAACCCACGCTGCATAAATAGCATAACCGCTGCAATCGGGGCTAGTTTGCCAACTTCGGTTCTTCGTCGAAAACAGCAACAATTCAAAACAAGTAAGTATCAACTACTTTAGTAAACTTGTCGATTATTTTAACCAATAACAGCCTTTTTACAAACCAACAAATTCAATCCAAAACTTTACCAAAAAATTAACCGACACTAAAGCACATAAAGCCCATGCAACAACTTTAAAAATAAATGCTTGATTGGGATAGTTGTATTGTCTATTAAAAAAATACAAGCTTAGTGTAAACACAATGGGCAACAAGGGTGGGTACATTTTTATCGATTCCCACAACTCGCCTTTCAATAAAAAAATGATGGACCGTTGTAAGCCACAACCAGGACAATTGATACCAAACATCAATTTAAAATAGCAAGGCACCATTATACTTTCTAAAAATTCAATTATGTTAACAGTGGTTTGCATCTTAAATAAAAGTTGAAAAATATATACTTTGTGCTAAATTACAAATACGAATCCACTTTGTAAATTTTTATACATAGAAATGAGACAATTTTCAGTAGCATTATGCTTTGGGCTATTTTTTGCATTGCTACAAACCAAGGCGCAAACCCCCACTGTGGGTTTACTACTAAATACCGAAGCCGCCTTTAATGGGTATACCTTGTTTAATGCTGGTCCTGGTTTAAGTGGTGCATTGAGTGGCAATTCTACTGCCTATTTAATTAACAATTGTGGCGAAATGGTAAACTTTTGGCGAAGCCGGTACAACGCAGGCTTGTCATGTTATTTGGATTATAAAGGTAATTTGGTACGACCAATTATTAACCGGCAAACCAATACTTTTGGTGGACCGGGCGGTGGCGGTGGTGTTGAAATGTTTGATTGGGAAGGCAACCCAATTTGGTTGTACGACTATAATGAACCAGATTTATATTTTCAACATCACGATATTGAACCTTTACCCAATGGTAATATTTTAATAATAGCATGGGAGAAATTTACACCAGAACAAACTGCCAATTATGGAAGAGCCGGCACATTAGTAACGGAACATATTGTTGAAGTAAAACCGGTAGGCATTAGTGAAGCAGAAATTGTTTGGCAATGGCATGCCATAAATCATATGGTGCAAGACCGGTTGAGCGATTTAAATAACTTTGGTACCATTGCAGATAATCCTCAACTAATTGATATCAATCTGGGAAATGCGAATGATCAGTTACATTTTAATTCAATTGATTATATAGAAGAGTATGATTTGATTTTGTTGAGTAGCCGTTTTTTAAATGAGATCTATATTATTGACCACAGTACAACTACTGCTGAAGCTGCTTCACACGAAGGAGGCAGTTATGGCAAAGGTGGTGATATTTTATATCGTTGGGGCAACCCGATCAACTATGATTTAGGCACTACGGCAGACCGGAAACTAAATGGTCAACACGGAGCAAATTGGGTACCCGGCAGTTACAATAATGGCAAACCACTTATTGCTATTTTCAACAATAACTTATCCGGTACGTTTAACGAGGGAACTTCTTTTGTTTTGGTTATTGAACCGCCTATTCGCTCCGATGGAACGTTTCGTTTTATTCCTGGTTTTCCTTTTGAGCCGACTACACCATTAATTAGTCGTGCAATTTCGGGCGCACCAACGGGCAGCAGTAGTACTGGTTTACCCAATGGTAATTTTTTATATTGTGTTAACCGAGGTGGAGAAATTGGTGAGCTAGACCAAGCAGGCGAATTGGTTTGGCAATACATTATACCAACCGACCAGCAAGGTCCGGTTGAGCAAGGTCAGGTAGGGAGATCAAGCTCTTTTAATGCAGAGAAATATGCGCCCGATTTTGCTGGTCTTGCAGATAAAGATTTAAGTCCCAAAGGTGTTATAGAACGCAATCCTTTTGAAAACGATTGTGTTATTTATCAACCCAAGGCACCTGATGCATTCTTTAGTTTTTCAATTGACGAAAGTGGACAAGCGGTTACTTTTACAGATGAAAGTTTACACCAACCTACCGCATGGCTTTGGGAGTTTGGTGATGGCAATTCTTCCTCAGAAAAAAATCCGTTATACGACTATGAGTTTGCCGGTGATTATGCTGTTTGTTTAACTGCTACCAATGCTTATGGTGAACAAACCATTTGCGAAACTTTAACCATTACCATTATTGATGCTATTGAAGGGAATGAGGTTTCTTCTTTCTTTATATATCCGCAGCCGGCTAATGATTATGTGTTTATACAAAATGAATATCATCAGAAAGTTTCGTATGCATTGATTAACTTAATGGGCAAAACCGTTTTGGCTGGTGAAACTCGTGAAAAAATTGCGCTTAGCGATGTTAAGAGTGGAGTGTATTTACTTCAGTTCTCATTTAATTCGGAGAAGGTGGCTTATCTAAAATTAGTAGTTGAATAGTTTTAATCATAAAAATATGAAATAGATGTCAACTAGCTTGATAAACTTGTCATATTCTCTTTGTTTTTGATTATGTTTATTATTTCGAATACAAATATTTTAACTCTTAAAAATTGGTCATATGAATTTTGCGGGCATCTCATTGGAAAAATTTATTGCGAAACAATCAAAAAATAATCCTGATACAAACACAAAAGATTTGCGAAAGCGATTGCTTAAAGGATTGCAAGATTTTAAAGCTGGCGTTAAGTGCCGGTGTGGAAATGATCTATGGGTAATTGGGTCTTCTTATTTAGGCAATGGCTGCTTTACTTGTTTAACGGGAGAAAGCGACTCAAGCGGAGACTATGAAATTGATAAAGCCCTTCCTAAAAATATAAGTGCCTTAGAATTTTTACCTACTGGAAATTACTTTGATGATGATGGCAATGAGTTAAATCCGGACTTACACCCAAAACCGACCTTATGTTTGAGTTGCAAAAAGGATGGTATTAAAGAAGAAGAGATCGTTTGTAATTTAACAAGATTGGATCAATTAGAAGAGAAAGAATTTATTTGTTTTGCCTACGAAAACAAATATTGAGGTAAAACTTAAGCGTTATTGAAGCCGGGTGAGCTTGGAAGTTTAGCCCCGATAGTAGCGGTTATGCCATTTGCAGCAATGATTTGAAGCGATTGCAAAATGGCATTTGAGTGGATAGCGGGCAGCCCGTTTCTAAATGGTTTCTCCGTTTCGCTTCTAAAAAAACAACTTTTGCTTATTTCATTTAAGTATGATAATTTTTCAACTGTAGTTTAACACTAAAGCTCATTTCTAACATTAGCCGGCTGCATCATTAACAACGATAAGGCAATGAAATAAAACAGGTAACCCGGTATTTTATAGCGTACCAAAGCGCCGAAATTGTAGCTGGTAAAACCTACAGCAAATAAAAAAACTATAGCATATATTATAAAGTAGGCAATATAAGGATTAGTCAATATTTTTTTCAGGCTTTGGAATAAACCTGTTTTCAAAAATACCCATAGGGTAATTAATAAGGTGAACAAACTTTCAATTGCCGAAACCAACATTAAGGGGTTGTTGGCTTCCCACAAATATGGGCGAAATAACGATACGTTAATAGAGGCTGGCATTTTTTGTAAGAGCCCCCACCAAGTGAATGCTACTTTGCCCAAGGTATAGCCTGAACCTCCTTCTTTTTCGGCTACATAACTGTGCCAATTCTGGAAGCCTTCTGCCTGGCTGACTAATTTGTTAATCGCTACTTCGGTTATCCATTTTAAACGAAACTCATAAATATAGAAAGTGCATATTGCTACGGTTGCTACTAACAGTAATGTAAATAATCCTTTTAAAGGAAGGGTTGGTAAATTTTGATAAGATTGCAACAGTAAAAAGATGCATGCTGCTGGCAAAAACGATAAAAAGATATAATATTTTAATACAATGATTGCATACACCAATGGAATACAAACTAACAACCATAGCCAACTATAGCGATTCATTTTCGCTATTTGAAAAAGTGCCACCGATAGCCAACAGATACAGCCTAATGTAATGGTATCTTTCATAATACCGGATGCCCAAAAACAAACCGAAGGAATAAAGAAAAATGCAAACAACAATACGGTGTTACTTTGTTTAAATCGATCGACTATTTGATAGTACAATGCCAACAAACCACTAAAGCTAAAAAACGACATTAACATAGCCGTGCCGAGGTAACTGTTAAAGGTCAACAGATTAACTATGCCGGTAATTTTAATCATTAAAAAAGTAGTAGATATATTGAGTAAATGATAATCGGGCAGGTGCGAAAGTTTTAACAGAAAATCATTACTTAAATTCGATTGCTGTAAAAAATGCCACCCATGATGCAAGGGTTTTTCTACAAGTGTTTGGTAAAATAAAGTGCCTCCGGCAAAGTAGCCACCGGTATCGCCTCCATCGGTATAATAAAACTGATAAACGAAACCATACAACACCGCACTGATCATTTTTAACGCAAAGGCAGTGAAAAAAATATAAATAGACAGCTTATTGGCAAACCATTTACGCCATATTAACAATGATAGCCATGCCAAACCTAATGCAAACAATGGTCCTATAATGATATCTTTTATACTTAGTAACAAATTGATATATAAGTTTACATTTTTCGCATTGTTCTATTCATTATAATCTCACTTGTATATTTTGCAGATTTCAAATTCTTCAAATCTTCATAAGTTTGCTTTTGTGTGTAGGCAACCCTTTTTGTGTTATCTTCAGAACGTTTGTCATTTTCAATTTCATTATCCAAATATTCTGTTCCCTCCTCTTCATTCTTTGTTAAAAATATTATTTTTTTATTGCCATCTAACCCTTGTGATATTGGGTTTTCATTTAAAATATCTTTCTTAAGTTCCTTCAATCTTTCTAATACTTCATCATTACTTTTGCTATTAATCAGATCAATTTCTGCTTCATGAACATCTTGATTTTTTAAATCGAATTGTTCTATTTTAGCAATTATTTTTGGAACCTCTTTGTATATTTTATTATCGCCATAAAATGCCATGTAATTAGTTTTCTGAAAACTTCTATTTGGTTGGCATATATAGGCTTTGTACTTTTCGAAATGATTTCTTGCGTATATTGAAGCGGGAATTATTAAAACTTTATTAGATATATCTTCGCTTTTTAAATTAGAATCTTCTATAAATTGAATTAATTCTATCAATAAATATTTTTCTCTTTCTGTAATGAATGCATAATTTTCTAAAATACTTTCTATACTCTCAATTAGCCTATCAAAATTAAACCAATGAATATTTTTATTTTTATAATTATCTATAATTTTAGGTTGTTCAACATCGGGTGTTAAAATTAATAACCTGTTATCATTTGTTATTTCATTCTCCAAAAACAACAGATGCTCTTCTATTTGTTTTATTTTGAGTGAGTTTTCTTTGATTTTTGTTTCTATTAAATAGTTGAAACTTGCTTTAATTCGAGCATCTGGAACAGACTTAAATTTTGATGATTTTATTTGATTATCATACTTTACTAATTCTATTGAAATATCATTCATTAAATTTTGAAACAACAAAAGCAATGTGCTCAGATTAATTCTTTCAAAAACTGAGATTATTGTTGACGTTACTCTGTTTTCACTTTGAGCATATGTTGAAAAAATAGACTGGTTCATTTTGTTTATTCGTATTAGTTTATTAAGAAATATTAAATTTTTAATTTTGTATGATGGCAATCTAAAACTGTGAAGAAGTTCGGCTTATCCCTTTCAGACATAAATGGCAGTTTCAAGTATTTGAGATTTATAATAAGGTTTCAAGTATTTTTCTCTACATAAATCTACTTCTTTATTAAATCTATTACAGACTAAGTTTTTTATTGCTAATTTTTTATTTGAAAGATCTTTAACATTTGGTTGAAATTCAATAATTAAATCAATATCACTATATTCCGTTTGAGTGCCACAGGCAAATGAACCAAATAAACCAATTTTAGTGAGTTGATAATCAGAAAGTAATTGGCTTTTCTTCTCTTTTAAAAATGATAATATTTCGGCTTTAGTTAACATCTTAAGTTGTCTCAAATATACTGCTTTTTAGCTGTTGTATAAACAATTTATGAAGCGTAATTTTTTTTAAACTTCATCAATCTTGCCCATCGGGGTTAAACAATTCGCTAATCGTAAAATTACCTGGTCCGGCAACAAACAGTGCAATAAAAACCACCAACAATTCTAAAGGATAAGAAATACTGGGTATATAAGGATCGCCTTTGAAATAGTGCATACTCATTGCAACCAGCATAGTGCCGGCAAGCATCAACGCTGCCGGTCGAAAAAAGAAACCCGTGATTAAGGCAATAGCACCAAAGCTTTCAGCAAAAGCCGCCAAAAAACCCCAAAAGGCCGGCGCAAAATCAATACCGAAATTACTCATCGCCTTGCCTAACATAGTCCATTTTTCTGGTCCTCCCATTATTTTTGGAAGACCATGTACAAGAAACAACAAGCCTAAGCCAATTCTGAGTATCAACAAGCCAATATGTATAGATTTATAATGCATTTAATAAAATTATAAATTGATTAATTATTGAGAAAGTAAACAAATCGATCTAACTTCTGCTATCTTGCATCTGACATTTAACATCTAGCATCTAAACAACCCACAACAAATATAAAAACACAAATGGCGTAGCTAATAAAAAAGCATCAAATCGATCTAACACACCGCCATGTCCGGGTAAAATACGTCCTGAATCTTTTAACCCGGCTTTGCGTTTTAATACGGATTCTAATAAATCTCCCATAGGACCTACTATGCCAATAATAGCACCTAAGACTAACCAATGTTTTCCCCATTCGGGCAAAGCCAACATTAATACTATGGCAAATACGATAGAGCCTACCAATCCACCCATAAAACCTTCTACTGTTTTTTTAGGTGATATTTTGGAGGCGAGTGGTGTTTTACCAAAACGTTTACCAACAAAATAAGCGAAAACATCGTTACTCCAAACGAGTAAAAAAATGCCCAATACATTAATGGGTTGAAACAAGCCGTTGTTGTTGTAAAACGCAATAAAGCTTACAATTAGAAAGGGCCAGGTAATGTAAATCCAACCAATCACTTTATGAGCTAAGGTAATATCCGCTTTTTCTTTCGATCGTTTTTGATGTTGAATAAAAAAATACACCAACAACAAACCCAAGGCAACTAAGTACCATATAGAATAAAAAACACTCAATAAAACCAACAGGTATAATAAAGTTCCGCTTAAAAAATAAGTGGTCGAAGCCGTTATATTTTGGATAGGTTCTCCATCTTCAGTTTTAAACCGTTGAATAAGTAAACGGTAAAACTCTTTTAAGGCGAACAGATTTAACACCAAAAATAAAATAGCAAAAGTTTCGTAACGATAAAAGAGCATAAAGCCAAAAATGGCCAGCCCAACTATGGCGGTTAAAATTCTAAGTGCTAAATTATTCATAATTCATTTTTTTGAATGATGTTGATGGCTCGAAGCACATCATCTTTTAGGGCATACAATTCTATTTCGCCAAATAAATACATCGAATCTTTTTTGTTGAGCATAAAGGTTACAATTTCATGATCTGCTAAAACTGCTTTAGCAATTTCAGCCAAATGCAATTGATTGGTACTATATATTTTCGTCCAATTCTTTTCCATAATTAGTTATGGATCGATTTTCATTTTGTTCATTTTGATATGCCATAATAGATTGCGTATGTTGGCTATATCTATAAAATTGTCGCAGTACAACGGTTAAAATTACGGTACATACTAAAGCGGTGATACCCAATGCTAATTTTTGATCTGCCGTTACGCTTTCAATGCTTTCTAAATCACTCATAAAGGAGGAGTTTTCTCCAACAACATAATAGACCAACACTTGTGAGCCATTAAACAAAGCGTGGGCAATAATCGGTATCCAAATATTACCCGACCAATAAAAAATATACCCAAATAATATGCCTAAAGCCCATCGTGGGAAAAAACCGTAGAACTGCAAATGTATGGCACTAAACACAAAGCCTGTAAAAATAATGGCAAAGTGTGGGTTTTTAGTCCACTCGGTTAAAAATTTTTGGATGGTTCCTCTAAACAACAATTCCTCACCTAAGCCTGCCAAAAAACCAACCATTACTAAATTAACTAACAAATCAAATACATTATCCATTTTTAGAAAGGCTTCGGTCATTTCTTTGGCTTGTTCTTCTAATGTTCTAAACAAGGATTCTATGCCACTTAAAGCTTCGGGCAACTCAATGGCTTGATTCCATAAATTTAATTGCCCGATTATTGGAAAAGAGAATAATAAAATTAGAAAAGTGAACAGCAATCCTATTATTGAAATTGGCAATTTGAATTGTGGGTATTGAAACCAATTGTTTGTTTTTAAATAGCTAAACACGAAGACGGGCACAACAAAAATAAACAGTTGCGCTACAATTTGCATGGCTTTAAGCATGCCGATATTTTCCATATCGCCTCCACTCATTAAATCAGCTAAGCTGCCACCACCTACAAAAAATACAAGGACTGAAACTATTTGAGCTACTATAAAAAAAGCAACTACCACAGCCAATAACACTAAAAATTGAATAAAGTACGGTTGTTTTTGAATCATATGCATTACCTCAAAGCAGGCAAGATAGCATCAATTTTTAAATTTTGAAGAATGGTTTAATAGAATGTCGGTTTCTATATGTAACTTTTAGTTGCTGATGATACCATCTTATCTCTTATTGGAATTGTTTATTAAGCAAACTGAACTTGGAAGTTTAGCCCCGATTTCCAAGCCAACAGCACTAAAGTGCATTGGGTTGTTTAGCAGCTAAGTCTTGTTTTTCGGATGGAAAAATTCGTAATTCAAAATTCGGTGTTCGATATTCGATATTTTTTGGTTGACCATTTAATGAATAACGAATATCGATTAACGAATAGTGAATGTTGAATTATTTTTAATGTATAAATAAATGACATTCAATATGGAGAAAGACGCTTAGATAGAATAGTAGCGGTTAAGCCATTTTTGCATGGAATTGAAGCGCAGGCAAAATGGCATTTGAGCGGATAGCGGGCAGCACCTTACCAAATAGTTTTGCGGATTCGCTTCAAAAAAAAACATGCCATTTTAAGGTATTTAATGATGAAGAAAAGTGGCTAATATTGCTCGAACAAAAACTCATTTGCCGGTATTAAATACACGGTTTTACCATCAAAAGTCAACTTGTCTTTTTGCTTTAGTGTGATGATATATCCCTCTTTCAGCTTAAAAAAATCCATAGCTTCGGTTAAGCCGGCTAATTCGCGTTGTTGCGTATCGGCATCAATTTGCAGGGTAACTTGTATTACTGCTTTGCATGTATTTTTATGAAAGACTACAAAATCACATTCTTTATTGTCGCGGTAATAATATAGATCGTAAGCACTTTTTCGAAGATGTAAATACACCGCATTTTCTAACAAGCGTCCACGGTCTTTTGAAAAACTTAAGGTATTGGAAGCCACAAAACCATTGTCAATAGCGTATATTTTACGTGGATTTTTTTGCCTGCTTTTGGGAGACCAACTAAAGCGCGGCAAATAAAAAAGGAGATAACTATCTGCCAGCCAATTCATATAATCGCTTACAGTGGCTACCGAATTTATGTTTACCGCCCGCTTAACACTATGAAAAGAATGTTCTTTACCAATATTAGATAGTAAAAACAGGGTGAGCTCCATTAAACTTCGGGTATTGCGTATGCCATAGCGCACGGCAATATCCCGGTATACAATATCTTTTAAAAGTTGTTGTAAAACATCGGTTTCGTTGCTTTTTAAGTATTCTGGAAAGCCGCCTTTGTTCAAGTATTCATGTACATTTTTGTTGCTGGGTTTTCGTTTATAGTAAGTTAAAAATTCTTGATAAGAAAACGGAAACAACTCATGGGCGATGTACCTGCCGGTAAGTCTGGTGCCTAACTCTTTGCTTAACAACGAAGCGTTTGACCCGGTGATGTATATTTTTTTACCATGATCGTGCAAAGAGCGCATATATATTTCCCAGTTTGGTATGTTTTGTACTTCATCAAAAAAATAATATTGTGTTTTCTTATTGATGAGATCGTTTAGTTTGTTAAAGTCACTCAATTCAAAATTAAAAATCCTTATATCTTCAAAGTTTAAGTATGCTAATTGGTGTTTTTTATGATGATGGATAAGTTGTTGTAACAAGGTGCTTTTACCACATCTTCTTACCCCGGTTATTACTTCTATGTGTGTGTGTTGTTTTGAACGTTGCTTATAATAGATACGTTTTACCCCCGTTTTTTTTGGGTTAAGCAGTTGTTGTTGCTCTTCTAAAGCATCTTTTAAATCTTGCAATAAAACCATAGCTATTACTTATAGTTACTACAAATGTACAACAATATTTATTAACAACAAACATTTTTATTCATTAGTAATGAATATTAATGTTCATTAGTAATCGTTATTTTTGTCGAATAGGTGTTAAATTAACAACGCTTTATTCTGTTAACTTGAGGTGATCTCCTCACTTTTTTCGCGGTATAAACTTTTGTCAACAACAGCAGCCATTTTCAAATCATCTAACTGACCGCCTAAAAATTCGTTGACCTTTTTCGCTTGCTCCAAAGGATTAGAAATTGCCTCAGCATAAGGCACTAATAACAACTCCACATATTTCGGATGCTTTTTGCACCAGTCAATCGCTTTTTTTCGGCTATCTTCAAAGGTTTTTAACAGAGCCATGGAGTTGGCTTTGTCTTCGCCCCTTTCTTTGCCTAATCTACCCAACATTTTATGTTGAGAATTCATCACTTCTTCAATTGCCCTATCCATAAATACAATTTTGTATTTATAAACATGCGGTAAATGAAACAATAAATGCGAAATGATCTTCACCACCTTATCGCCAATTTGAGTAAGTACCTGTTTGTTTTTAGCCAGCGATTTAATTAATTCATGTTCAAAATAACCTTTTTGGTTATTATCATCAGCTTCTCTTTTTCCATCGGTAAAGGCTATCAAACCGCCGTTCACCAACATTTGCATCATCATAGAAGTACCCGAGCGTGGCAAACCCGACACAATAGTTATAGTGCCTTGTGAGCCAATACTTTTTTCATAAGCCTCGCGCATTTCTTTCAACTTTTCGGGTTTATTTAAATGATCACGATATAATACAACCAGCGAATTTTGAATTTGTTGGCCAGCTCGTGGATCCCGGTTTATTTTTTTTGCTTTTTCAAATGCCTCAGCCGCTCCCTCATAATCTTTAGTTTGCATTTTACAGTTACCCAACTGAAACCAAGCAGTTGGCAATTGAGGAGCCATATCGGCAGCTTTTTGTAAAGGCGCAATTGCTTTAGCCATCATTTTACGTTGCAAAAAGATAGATGCCAAAGCCATATACGAAGATGGATGTGGCTTCACTTTTATTTCCTTTTCAAAGTATTGCTGTGCCAAAGGCAATTGATTCATTTTAGCATATGCCTCTGCAATTTGACCATATAAGTTGGGGATGTGCCCAATATTTTTCTCGGCTATTTCATACTCTTTTGAAGCACTTCTAAACTTCATTTCCATCATCAGCAAATTACCTTTTAACAGATGCAATTCCGCAATTTCATCACCGAGTGACAATACTTGATCTAACAAAACTTTCGCTTTTTCAATTTGGTTAGTTGCCAGATAACAGCCTGCCAACCTCCCTCCTATCCAACTATTTTTAGGCTGTTTTTTCCACAGTTGTTCTAAAAACTCCACTACTTCATGTTGCAGACCTGAGGTTATTTTCGAACGGCTTTTAAAATATTCTTGTTGGTCGGCAATAGTTTTAGTAGCATAACCTAAAGTACGCAGCCGGTTTTCATATTCAGCTACCTCTATTACTTCAACCGATATTTCATTTTCTTTGTTAATGTCAGTTTCGTAAGTCTCAATCGGTTCATTTATTTTGGTAAAAAATTGATGACCCAATAATACCTTACCATCCATATCTTTAGCAAAAGGTAAGCCGAGTAATGCTAAAATGGTAGAACAAATATCTAATGAATTAACGGCAAACAATTCTTCTCGTTTAAATGCTTTTTTTCCTCGCATAATTAGCATACCAGGTGTATTATATTCATAAGTAGAATTATTTTTATCTAACTGATTTATATAACTTTGATAAGGCATATAACCACCTTGCGAAAACAGTAAAACTGTAGTCTCATTATCAACTTTTCCCAGCAATTCTCCTAACAATTCATCTAAAAATTGATAGCTTTTGGTTAAAACCGCTTTAAAGCATTGATGCAATGCCTTTGGTAAATCTTTATTTTTTTGTAAATGAAAACGGGTAAAGACAAATACCATGTCGGTAAGCTTGGTATAAAAAATATTACAGCTATCCCACTCTTGTTTCATGCTATGCAAAGCCAACAAATGTACATAACAGTTGTGTTGAAGAAAACTTTTAATGGTTTTGATAAGAAGTGGATAGTCTTCATTATTATTTAAGGGTTCAATTTGCCATGAACTGAAAACTTCATCTGATTTTTGTTGTGCTATATCTTTTAAGGCAAAAAATTGTTCTTTATCCGTTTGGGGATATAGCAAGTTTTGATGAGACGATTCTACACGATCTAACTCTAAAAAAACATCTGAAATGGAAATCCCATTAATAGGTGTTACAGGATAGCTTGCTGGCGCCCCTATTTGATGAACTTTATAATTTTTAGCGGATAAGATTTCCCATAGAAATTGAGCGGTTCTATTTTTTGAAGTAACCGGTATATTGGCAGGTTCACCTGGTTCTGTAAAATTAAAGACACCATGTTTTATAGGAGCTTTGCTGGTTAAAGCAGAAACCCAATTGCTTACCGGTATCGGTGGATCTAAAGTACCCAATGATGCTCTGGCGCCCACTTCTAATAATTTACTAATGTTGGGTAACAGTCCCTTTTCTTTTAAGGGGTCAATTACTTTCCAATCGGCAGAACCCCAACCAATTAATAATACCTTATTAGCAATTCTTTTTGACATCGTATACGTTTAATTTTAAATGAACCTAATTTTCGTCAGCCTCTTTTTTATCAGATACTTTCTTTGGGATATTATCTTGTGCTTTTCGCCAGGCTTCTAAACCGCGGTAACCTAAGGCTAATAAACCCAAGCTGCCTTCGGCTGGTACTTCATAAGTATCGCCGGGTTTATATTCTCGCTGCTCTTGCTTTTTTTCTTTTTCCATAGTAGTCAAAAATACAATTCTTTTAGCATATTATAATTATACTTTATCACTCGCTAGTTAATATACCTATGAAATTGTTATGTGCTGCGAATTTTAGGCACAAAAAACCCGGTACTTGAACAAGCACCGGGTTTATATTTTATATTATCTAATCAGACAAAAATTACCTGATTGTTATATGAATTTATTTTCTGCTTTTAACCGTTCTTAGACTAAACGATCCAATCTTCAACGCACCAAAAGTCATCATTAACAAGGCTAATATCATTAAACCCCATTGGCTTAAAGTAGGTACTTCGCCAACTTCAATAAAATTAGCTCCATCTGGATTACCATCTCCATTTACACTAAATGAAATTGGTCCGGTAATTCCACCCGAACCAGCAAAACAGTCTGGAACATTAGCTGTTAATTCTGCAGTATAATTACCACAAGGATAAACACCAGGTAAGGTATAATTTCCATTGGCATCGGTCATTACTACATCAACTACTGCACCAGTAGCATCAAAAATAGTTACTTCAATTCCTTCAACAGAACAACCAACTTCTTCTGAAATTACTGAGCCTTCAATTGTATCTTCACACGGTCCTGCATCTGAACAAGTTGCCGGTGCGGTTGCCATCATCATACCGGTACAAGTCGCTTCATCCGCATCGGTAAAATTAACAATTACATTGCCTCCTGAAATTGGAAAGGGACCGTAAGATACCGTTGTGCCATAGGCAACTCCGCTATTTCCCTGGTCATCATTAAAGGTATTGGTAGCACCAGGAAAAGTACTGCTTCCATTAACCGTTATATCAAAAGTAAACGTATCGTCACTCGGATCGGCTGGTGTGCCATTATCATCACATACAATGTTAGCTGCCATGTCTGGTGTAATTTCACAAGTTGAACCAGAACAAGTGGCTGGCGCAGCGGCCATCATCATACCGGTACAAGTTGCTTCATCGGCATCAGTAAACATAACGGTTACATTGCCGCCGGCAATTGGAAATGGTCCATAAGATACCGTTGTACCATAGGCAACTCCAGTATTTCCTTGATCATCATTAAAGGTATTGGTAGCTCCTGGAAAAGTGCTACTACCATTTACGGTTATATCAAAAGTAAACGTATCGTCACTTGAATCGGCTGGTGTGCCATTGTCGTCGCAAACAATGTTAGCTGCCATGTCTGGTGTAATTTCACAAGTTGAACCAGAACAAGTGGCTGGCGCAGCGGCCATCATCATACCGGTACAAGTTGCTTCATCGGCATCAGTAAACATAACGGTTACATTGCCTCCTGAAATTGGAAAGGGACCATAAGATACCGTTGTACCATAGGCAACTCCAGTATTTCCCTGATCATCATTAAAGGTGCCAGATGCTGCTGGAGCAGTATTAGAACCATTTACTAAAATATCAAAAGTGAAGATATCATCACTTGGATCAGCTGGTGTTCCATTATCATCACAAACAATGTTTGTTGCCATGTCGGGTGTAATGGTACAAACCGCATCGGAACAGGTTGCTGGTGGTGTTGCCATCATTGAGGCGACACACATCCCGTCATCTACATCTGTAAAATTAACTGTAATAGGTCCTCCTGCTATTGGGAAAGGTCCGTAAGACACTGTTGTACCATAAGCTACGCCAGCACTACCTTGATCATCATTAAATGTTCCAGATGCTCCGGCATTTGTATTTGATCCATTGACTACAATATCAAAAGTAAAAGTGTCATCAGTATCATCAAAAGGTGTTCCGTTATCATCACATACAATATTTGAAGCGGGATCTGGAGTTATTGCACAAGCAGCGCAATTTGTACAATCTATACCTGCTAATACAGCTGCTAAATCAATTGTAAATACGTCTTCATCATTGCCACTTCCGTCACCGTTAATGTCATCTGCTTCACAAAAATCGAAAAAAGCATACACATCAATCATGGCTGTGGGATCACAAGCCAGAATATCACAAACAGATTGACCGGAGCCAAGAGAAATTTGACCGGTAAAAGGCATACCCGGTAAACCAATTAAACATGGCGTTGGATCATCATTTAAAACTGTACCTGAATCAAAAACAGTTCCACAAGCAAGCGTAGATTGGAATTGAAAATCAAGACCTTGTGAGCAAGTACCAAATGAAACAGTACAGCCTGCTGTTACATCTAAAGAGAAGTCTAATAATATTTCGGCAGACGTACAGTCTGTACCGGCGGCTATGGCTAAAGTACTTGAATTAATTACTAATGCATCTCTTGTACCCGGTGCTACTAAAGTTTGTACTGTAGACTGTGTGCCAAAAGTGGTCAATAAAGCATCATTCATGGCACAGAAATTTCCGTCAGGATCCATTAAATCCAAAGCTGTTGCTAAAATAAATTGATATTGAGCAAAATATTCTGTATTGGGACACATATCTTCATATGGAATAAGGGGTTCTCCAAATATGTCTTGACCGTAAGTAGCTGGTACCGGAAAACCAAAAGAATACAGGCTTGCTTGTGGTCCGAAAGTTCCGCAAGTTGTACCTGCAGCTTGCGTTAAATCAACCATCGCATCTAAACAAATGGTGCAACAATCATTTTGAGGACCATAGAATAAGCGCACACCATATACAGCTTCCTGATCTATATCGTAGTTATTTAACTCAAAACCTGATAAATCGAAGCCCGGTATTGCACTTGTTGTATTTTCAACCCATGTACCAAAGGTAACATCAAAAGCAGAACCACAAACATTTCCGGTAAGCCCAACATCCATAACACCAGGATCGGAATTTCCCGCATCAGGGTAACCGCAACCCGCATCAAAACCTACACCCGCACCAGGATATTCCCCTATTGTACCTTGAGCAACTACAAGATTACTTATACTACAACTTACTATTAAAGCAAGTAAAATTGTTATTATATTTTTCATCGAATTACTATCTCGTATTAATAAATTGATTAATCTTTTTTAGGTGTTTTATTTTTATTGCCAAGAGGGTTAGACTTGTTGTGATCGCCCGGATTTGAAGAATCATTCGTATTTGGATCTGCAGTTTTACCAGGTCCACTGTTTTGTGGATCGAAAAGATTAATCGTGGTGCGTTCTATATCACTTATAGAAAACCCACCTTTTACTGTGCGCACTACTTCGCCGGTCTTTAAATCAGTTACTACCGCTCCATCAGGCATTAGGGTAGCTTTTTTGGCTACTGCAGAAGTTTGCGCTTTCACAAAAATGCCGCAAAAAAAAGCGAGCATTACGGTAACAATCAGTTTTTTCATAACAAAATTTTTGTACATATCTTAAAATTATTTTTTTGTGGGGTTTAGGATTTTTATCTTTTGAAAAATGGCATTAATTTAAAACATTATAAATTTTTCCAAAACATAGTTTTCCCTAGCAGAGATTCATTATTCAACTGAACAAATATAGAATTATATTTGAATAAAACCCAACTAGCCAGCAATAGTAAGTATGAAATGTTCTAATCAGACAAAAAAATAAGCCCTGTACTTATTATAAAGTACAGGGCTTACTGAATATAATTTTATTTAAAGATTTAAGCCTATTGCTTTCTAACAGAAGACATGGTAAATGAACCTATTTTAAGGGCTCCAAAAGTCATCATTAATAAAGCTAAGATCATTAAGCCCCATTGGCTTAAAGTTGGTATAGCTGGTGTATCACAACCAACTACTATGTAGGAGAATGTAGTATTACAATCGGTTTCTCCATCAACAGAGAACATCATCATAACAGTAGTACCTGTTACTGTAGCAGGGAAGGTATAGGTATCACCACTAACTCCCATTGTACCATCACCGGCAGTCCATGGACCTGTACTGGTAATTGTTAACGTTACTATTTCTGTATCATCGCTGCCATCTTCTGGTGTACCCATATTATCACAATCAATTGAAGCTACTGTGGCAGTAATTTCACATAGTACAGCCGTCATACAACTACCATCATCACAGTTAGCTGCCGGATCATAATTATCAGCCATAGCATCAGTACAACCGTTTACCGGTGCTGTTTCGTTAATACAAGCACAAGTTGCTGCATCCCAAGTTCCACCGAAAGGACCAGCAGTACAATCTGCATTACAAGTATCATCATAACCTTGACATAAAGTATCATCAGTAGATGCCGGATCAAAGGCAGGATCACAAGGATCTGTACAGCCAGGAACACCCATCATACCGCAATTACTACAATCAGCAGTGGCAGATAAAGTTGAACAACCAGCAGGATCCATAACAGCGAAATCAATAGTTACAGGCCCATCAGCAGCACAAGTTACCATATCAGTTGCACAAACTGTTCCGTCTTCAGCAGTTAAGGTAGCTACCACATCACCCGGACAATCCGCACCAACGGCAGAAGCTATTAATACAGGATACTGAGTAACGGTCATAATTTCTGTTGTACAATTCGGATCGTTTGCAAATGAAATAACCGTACCTGCAGCGTCAACTTCATTTATTGAAGTAACAATTTCAAACTGGTATACTAATGCATCGCAAGTCAAATTATCTGGTAAAGTAATGGTTAAATCTCCACAAGCTGCGGCTCCAAAAGTAGCTGATTCAAACAAAGTACCTAAATAAGCTCCGGTTGCGGCATCTGGCGCGTATATATCAAAGCCAACTAATGTAAAAGTACCATCAGCATTAGCAATTTCAGGATTAACTGTACAAGATACCGGTGTAAATACAGCAACAGAAGCCCCTGTAACATTACACACTTCAAGATCTGGATAGTCAACTGTACCTGTACAATCACCAGTAGGACAAATACAAGTTAAAGTACCTGTTAAATCTCCTGAACAAGTACCTACATCTAATGCGGAGAAATCATAATCTAAAGTTCCTCCATCTGTACAGGCAGGACCTAATACATCTGTTCCACAAGCATCTGCTGGTGTTAATGCTCCATCGCCATCCTGATCGAAGAAGCCACCCATTCCATCTGAAACAAAAGCCCCTACAAATTGATTACATCCATCAGTTGTATCTGTAATGATTTCTAAAATTGGATTAATGGTAACATCATATTGTAATACCGGACAAGCATTGGCATTTCCATCAGCTAAATAAGCTCCAAAAGTGCCATCACCATCGGTATCAAAGTCATAAGAATAAGGTACTACAAAAAATGATACAACTAATGGTGCACAGCCTCCATTAAATAATGTACCAGGAACTTGAAAATCACCACAACCACTACCAACTGTTGTTGGTGCGCCGGCTGTACCTAAATAAGCTATATCGGCATTACCTGTAGCACCACCATCAATATC
>CALHDG010000268.1 GCA_938023075.1 uncultured Chitinophagales bacterium | reverse complement strand
GATGGAACTAATTATAAATACACACGGTGCACACCTTAGTAAAAAGCAAAACTATTTAATAGTAAAAGCTAAAAATGAAATAAGAAAAATTAATATATACAAAATTACGGCAATAACAATCAACAAAGCCTGTACTATAAGTAGCGAAGCCATTCTGTTAGCGGCAAAACATAAAATAGCGGTTAGTTTTGTTGATGCTACCGGTAAAGTGCAAAGCAAACTATGGTCACCACAATTTGGCAGTATAGCCACCTTAAGGCGCAAACAAATACAATTTGCTAAAAACCCGTTAATAATAGATTGGATAATTGAACAACTCATAAAAAAAACAAACAATCAAAAAAATGTAATTGAACAATACATACCCAGTCAATTTAAATTATTTGATGAAAAAACCGATGCATATTGGTTAAAGCTAACGCAACAAAAAGAAACACTAACAACGCTTAACATTTTTAATAAAATAAGGGGCACCGAAGGCGTTGTAGGTAAATTATATTGGGATATTTTACGCAAACATTTAAAACCCGAAATTAAAATTGGCTTACGCCGGCAAAGGCCAGCTACCGATACTTTTAATGCACTACTTAATTATTACTACGGCATGTTATACAACCAAATTGAAACCGCTATAATTAGCATGGGTTTAGACCCATACCTCGCATTTTTACACAACGACCAATACCAACAACCTACTCTGGCTTTCGATTTAATTGAACCTTTTAGAGCTTGGGCAGATGGTTTAGTTATTCATGTATTTAAAAACACCATAGCCCAAAGCCAACATTTTGATAAATTAAACGGCAAATATTACTACCTAAACAAAGCCGGCAAAAAACTGTTAATACCAAAATGGAATGAGTATTTAAACCAAAAAGAAAAAATAAACAACACCAACAGGCTAAGAAAAAACTGGATTAGATATGAAATTGAAAATCTTAAGCAAAAATTAATGCAATGCAAATAAAACACATAATAATTTGTTACGACATTAAAGAAGATAAAACCAGAACTCTGGTAATTAAATGTTTAGAACATTATGATTTACACCGTATACAATATTCGGTATTTATAGGCGCAGTTAAACCGAAGTTATTAAAAAAAATGATGGTAAAATTAGAAACGATAATTAATACTACCGAAGATAAAGTATATAGCTTTGAAGTACCAGAACGTGCCTTGGTAAATAGTAAAATGTTAGGTATATTTACCGATATAGAAAGTATAATTAAACCACCGACAACATTAATTATTTAAAAAAAGTTCAAAAACCAAATGTTAAATCTATCCGTTAAGAGATGTTAATTTTAAATGAGAACTACCGTAATTACTGCATAAAAAACGTGATGGTGTCAGAGAGCTAATCCAAATGAAGTAGGACCGAGACATCATGTAAGAGTAAGGAATAGGTTTTAATAATGGGTCAGAGAGCTAATCCAAATGAAGTAGGACTGAGACAGAATTGTATTTGTTCAGATTTAGTTAGTCCTTCAAGTCAGAGAGCTAATCCAAATGAAGTAGGACTGAGACATATTCTTCTTCATTCCATTTGATTTCTCCATCAGTCAGAGAGCTAATCCAAATGAAGTAGGACTGAGACATTTTTACCCATTTTCCGTTTAAGTTGGATGAATGTCAGAGAGCTAATCCAAATGAAGTAAGACCGAGACTTCTAACAATTGGTTCACTCTGCTGAGAGGAATCAGTCAGAGAGCTAATCCAAATGAAGTAGGACCGAGACCTATATACATCTAAATAGACGTAATTATACGGGATGGTCAGAGAGCTAATCCAAATGAAGTAGGACCGAGACAATCACCTATTGGCAAATCCAATTTTCGGTAAGTCAGAGAGCTAATCCAAATGAAGTAGGACCGAGACATAATTGGTTTTGTAGATTCATAAGCTTTTTCAGGTCAGAGAGCTAATCCAAATGAAGTAGGACCGAAACCTTTGTATCTTTGCTACACTATATTTGTTTCTACGTCAGAGAGCTAATCCAAATGAAGTAGGACTGAGACTGAAACTCTTCAAGCGGTGTCAGGTCAGGATCAGTAAGAGAGCTAATCCAAATGAAGTAGGACCGAGACAACGTTATTGCCGAAGGTTTGGATTACTCCAGACCGTCAGAGAGCTAATCCAAATGAAGTAGGACCGAGACTAAAATAATCTAAAAGCTCCAGTTTTTCTTCAAGTAAGAGAGCTAATCCAAATGAAGTAGGACTGTCGGTTTTCGTCATTCTGAGAAGATGTGGAATGCAATGGAACAGCTTGCTCAGAATCTGCCTGTTTTGAAAACAAATGCCCAAACGGCTGCTCGTTAACCGATAGACAGATTCTGAGCATTTATTCCGCGCTGCTCCATAAATCTCAGAATGACGGTTTTTAAAAAGCTATTCCAAATGAAGCAGGACTGTTCAGCACACAAACGTCATTGCAGAATTTTGTGGAACTTGTGGAACAAAATATCAGCAATCTCGCTGAACAATGAAGCCTCACTACTAACCCGAAGCAGATACCGGATATTTATTCCATTACATTCCATAAATTCCGGCACAGGTTTCGCTAATCCAAATGAAGTAGGACTGAGACACACACACACACATGTATTACAACCGATCTTCGATCCGCACTTTCACCCTTCAAGTTACGGCTATCGCCCCAATCGTTCAGCTGCTCGAGCAGTAGCCAAAGCCGAACGGTTCAGTAAGCACTATGGACTAAGCTATGTAGTTGATATGGACATATCGAAATGCTTTGATAGTTTAGACCATAATTTGATATTGCAGGGAGTAAACAAGCGTGTAGCAGATGGTTCCGTACGCACGGTTCTGTGAGAGGGATAAGATAGGCAAATAGTTGTCTATTTTACTCTACTCGATAGCAGTCTCGCAACTTACCTAGTGGGCTCATTTTAGTTTTTTCGAATTTGAATTTTTTCTATTAGACCTAGTAAGACCATAAATCGTGTTCATACTCAAATAATTTACGTTCAATAGTTTCGGCTTCCATTAAAGCGTCTACCCCGTTAGCCATATAATCTTTTATTCGCATATCGCGCACATTGCTTTCTTTGTAAACATAGCTGGAAAAATATCTGATTTCAAATAAGTCTTCCCAAGTATATCGTTGCGCATCGTTATTAATATTAAACACTTCGTAGCCTGCCAAACTTTTTCTAATGGAAGGGTAATAAATCCAAAACATCGCTTGTTCACCTCTTTTGGTGTCGTCATCATTGTATACATCCATAATTGGGGCAATGCCCATAATGCGTACTTCCATTCTAGAAGATTCTTCATCAAAAACCCAATCTTCTTTAATTCTGAATTTGGTAATTTCATCAGGATTAAAGGAATTGGTGACTACCGTTTCTTCAAACTCTTCGGTTACCGGATTGTAAACCGATACTGTTTCCCGACCACCGAGTCGATCCATAATTTCTTCAATAGTAGCTTCCATCGTAAAACCATCATCAATAAAAATTTTAGCCCGTTCGTCTTTAGAGATTATGTTCAATAATATATTAACAAATGGCATTTTAGGATAAGCAAAAGCGAGGTTCATTTTTTCGCGCGTATCAATAACCCGCCATAAACGTTTGGACCATAATACATCGGCTTCGCGAATATCATCATAAGATAAAACATGTCTGTCTTTGGTTCGCTGCTTTTGATAAATTCCATCTTGTATTAAAGGTTCTTTAACAAAGTCAGCGGACTCGTCTGTTGCGAGTGGTGGCGGGGCTTCAATAGTCATTTCGCTTGTTTCATTTTCATTGATAAAAGAAGCTTGCTGAGCAAAACCACTAAAGCTTATAAAAAGGGTGCTGGTTAAAAGCATTACATTTTTCATACAATCGAATATTTATAAATTAAATTACGTGTTTATTGATTGTAGAATTTTTACATACTATACATTTTAGGAGTACAAAACGGTATTTTACATGAACTTAGTATCCAAATACAAAATTTAACATTTCTAATATTAGCCTGACGTCTATATATTTGGCACGTATTTAAAAAGTGATGACGTTGTGATGTCTCATAAAATACGTTGACAGATTTTTTGTTGATAACTTCGTTCAAAAATGTAGATTTAGATGAAATCAAAAGAACCGAAACCGCATCAAAAAGTAAAAAAGGTGTATTCTGAGGATTGGAAACGAGAAAAAATCCGGTTATTGGAAGCCGGTGAACTCAGAGCTATTGATTTAGCCAAACTGTATGGCGTGGCCACTTCTTCAGTTTACCGCTGGAAGAAACAGTTTGGCACAGAACCGCCCATTGAAACCGTTGTGATGGAACAAGACAGCGACTATTTAAAATGTCTGTCTATGCAAAAACAGATGGAGGATCAGCTTAGTACGATCGGCAAAATGCATATACAAATTGAATATTTAAATGGAGTGATCAGTCAGATTAACAAACTCTACAATATTGATGCAAAAAAAAAGTTTGGGTAGCCGTGGTAGATGAATTACGACAACGTTTAGGAACTGATTATACAAACCAGACTATTTATGAAGCCTTGGGTAAAACCCGTCAAGGTTTTTCGCAAAGTAAACAACGAGCTGATTTTTGTCTGGAAAAGGAAAATTTGATTCTGTCAATTGTAAAAAATTGGCGGATTAACCATCCCCGAATGGGTAGCAGAGCCTTACATCAATCATTAAATGCAGCGGGTATTTATTTGGGTATCGGCATCACAAAATTTGAGCAGTTATTATCTAAACATAATTTAACGGTTGGTAAGATAAAACGGTACGGACCCAATACAACCGATAGTAATGGGAGCGATAAGAATTATCCTAATCTGACTAATGGTTTGATTATCAACGATATAAATCAACTAATAGTAGCCGATATTACCTATTTTCGAATCAAAACAAAGTGGTATTATTTATTTATATTTAAAGATGTTTACAGTCAGCGGGTATTGTCCATTGTACCAAGCCCAAATATGGAAGCCATTAATTGCCACAGGGCTTTAGATGAAATAATCGCTTTAAGAGGCAAAGCGGCTCTAAAAAACTGCATCTTTCATAGCGACAATGGCAGTCAATTTGATGAGAATGAATTTAAGGCAAGACTTCATAATTTGTCAATAAAAATAAGTCGTGCCAAGCATTGTGAAGAAAACGGATCAGCCGAGCAAATAAATCATATTGTAAAAAATATGTATTTAAACAATTGGTCGATTTCAAGTTTTGAGCACTTGTGTGAGGCTTGTAAAGCATTTATGGCCTTAAACAATAGCCAGCGAGCCATCAAACAATTAGGCTACAAAACACCGCTGAGCTTTGAAGCAGCTATTGAACAAATACCCTTATCAAAAAGAGTAAAAAAACAGTTATATGATTTTAGCAAAGCATAGGAAGTTGAAAATTCCCAAAGTCACGAGGGGGATTTTCTTAGGCATTCTCGCTCAAAAAAAGTGTTTTGGCTTAGGTAGAAGAAAAAAACAGACTGGCTTAATTAACCAGTCTGTTACGAACTTTTTTCGTCGCAGTTGCTTTATTCCTCGGAGAGTTGCTTCCCCCAAAGCAGTGCTCTCTTCCGCTTTTACAACCACCGCAAAGATGAAGAAATAATTTTTTAACCAGAATGGCGTTATTAACAAACAATGAAGCGTGCAGCGATTTTCTGTCAACCTTTTTTATGAGACTTTA
>CALHDG010000267.1 GCA_938023075.1 uncultured Chitinophagales bacterium | reverse complement strand
TGAATTCGCTGATACGAATGTTTTGGTAAGTACTTTTTGACAACCATTAGCGTTAACTACTGCCTCTATCCAATATTGTGTTGCGTTAATGTTCGCACTTAAAATAGTGATAGATTGGTCGCTATTAACTTGAATTGAGGTACCAAAACTTGATGACCAACTTACCGAAGCGTTTGCAGGCAAATTCAAAATCTCATATTGGTCGCTACTGCAGAGTTCATTCTGTTCAGCATTGCTGATAGTTACGCCTGGGGTTGCACTTAAGCTGATTGTATAGATGCTTTGTACAATTTCATCTTCTGGGTCTTCTGCCTTCACCACTTCAATTAAAAAATCATTAGTTGAAGTATTACAAGGGATTTGTATACTACCATTACCACCAGTAATTTCTGAAAACTTAGCAGCCCGATTGCCATTGGCATCGGTATTGTAAATGTTCACAGTGTCCACAGCATTGATAAACCCTTCAACACTGTTTACTTCAACTATGTAGCTGCCGATTTCTCCATTAGAGTTATCAATTCTTAACCAATCAACTAAATCTGGACACTCATCAAAACCGTGGAAAGAATGAAATTGGGTTTCACCAACTTCAATTAAACGCGGTACCCCATTAAAATCGCTATCATCAGGTTCGTATTGGTCTGGGTCAATAAAATTATCAACAACATTTAAATCAACGATAAAATTTCGTACACCTGAAAATAAAATGACCTGCCACATCTGATTAACTTGACCTCTGGAAAAATTATCTCGACAGTTTCGAGCTGAACCCGACATAATATTTCTGGTGTCAACATTATTATTCGTATAGGTATCTCCCCAGGCATCCATTACTAATGGGTTAGGATTGGGTGTATAAATACAGTTGGTGATTTGGTCGCCCAAAAATTCTACAGCAAAGTCAGGGTCTGCTGGTGTATCACAAAGTGCATCTCCATTTTTTTCACAAACTCTTCCTGTTTTGCCAAAACAAGAGAAGAATTGACCAAACGTAAATGTTGTATTACGATTTATGGCTTCTTGTCTACATTGCCCTCTATTACTATTTCTATGCGTATGTTCTAAGCTAAAATAATGACCAATTTCATGTGCTAATGTGGTTACTGCATTAATATTTGTATACACATCCTGTTCTACAACAATAAAATCTCCAATAGAATTGTAAACTCCCGCTGCACCTTCATAGTCATCAACAATATGTATATTAATAGCATTTACATCGCGATTTTCCGAAAATCTGTTAAAGGCTTCAAGTGGACTTACCACCAAAGCATCAGCATCATCAGTAATTTGATTACAGTGCATATAAAAACGCACATTCATATTATTGTCCTGATATAAAAGATTCAATTGGTCAATTGTAACTTGTAGTTGCCTTTCATTTGGTAGCGGTGTATTATTTGCAGTATCTTCATAAATCCAAAAGCGTATCGGTATAGAAATTGGATTAATTATCAAGCCTGGATTAAATTTTGCTTTTCTTTGAAGCGAGTTGTTGAAAAATTTATCTTTGGCATTTTCAATTATATCTAAATAATTGTTATCATAATACCATGGTTTTTGAGCCATTTCCTCATCAGTACTTTCAACAGTACCACAGGTCTCAATTTGTTGAGCTAATAAATTAACTGTTAAAATGAATTGGACTAAAATTAATGTTTTTTTCATAACTTCTTGTTTAATCTTTTTTAATAAAATCTATATGTTTAATAATATCTCCTTGATGATAAATTGAATCATTGTATACTATCTTTGTAAAGCCAAAATCAATGGGCGAACATTCGTTTTCAACTGGAACAATCGCCGAACTAATCACAATGGTATCAATATCAGTTTCTAAATTTTGATTTTTTGCGTTTAAATGTAAGAAATAAGTATTTGTGAACTCTTTGTTCACAATATCATCACGATTATGAGGTCCGATATCATCTATCAAATAGAAACTAAAATCTCCAGATTCCAAAATTTGCAAACCTCTTACAGTATCTTTTGATTTTTGTTCAAAGAAAATGTCATCACTATCATACTTTGCACCCCAAGATGCAATTGCTGTTTCATTGGTCTGGGGGTCAATCACTCGAAAAGAAAAAATTCTTCCATCCGGTCCTTCAACTTCATGACATTTGTGCTTATTACAATGATTGAATAATAATATTGTGAGTATTAGTAATACTGGATAAATTATTTTAATTTTTTTCATGGTATAATTTATTTATTGTTTGATTTCAAATTTAATGCTTTTTTAATTGGCACATAACGATTCGGCTAAACAACGTGCGGACTGCCGAAGCCTAAAACCCGGCAAACCGACCGAATTTAGCCAAAATTTTAAAGTCTCCAATTTCGAACGAAGCAGCATGGTGTTTTAGCTATTGTTATAGGGCGGCTCACAAGCCGCTTGTTTATATTAAAGCTAATTGTCAGAATTAAGGATCTTCACTATTTGGAATTGGAAAAACAGGGCAATTAGCAATATAAGCCTCAAAATTAGTTGATGCGGGAGCGTAAAAACCTTTGTTTAAACTTACTGATTCTCCACCTTTAAATATCACATTTGCTGAGCTATATAAATTACCCGAACTTTCTAAATTTTCTAAAGCTACATAATGTCCGCTTGCTATTGCATTATCAAAATTTACAGTTTCAGCAGGATAAGTACCGGCACAACCGCAACCAAAAGTGCTGTAAGTTTTTACGTTTACATTAATGGTTTCAGTATTGAAAAGCGGTTCTACAGGATGTTCATCAGAGGCAAGAATTGAAAAATTATAAATTCCTAAATCATCAATTGAAGGCTGCCAGCAAAACTGTCCAATGTTTGTTGTGCCTGATTGAGTTATACGCTTAGTAAATTTATCGCTGTTAATAGTAGCCTTTACAAAAGCTGGAGCATTAACTTCGTAATCAATACAAAAGTTACTACCTGCACAAATTTCAATATCTTTTTCAACGTTAATACTAATGTTGCCTGTATTTACAGGTGGAGTTTCGTTTACATAACCAGTGTTAATATCGGTTATTAAATTACAGCCGTTGTTACAACTAAAAATATATTGCACAGAAGGCAGGCTTACTTCACCAAGCACTACTCCATTTTTTAGATCAGTTACATTGGTTATAATAAGTCTAACATTAGTATCATCACTTGGTAAGTTGTCTACTGTTATTATGTGGTTTAAAATATCGTTAGTAAATGCTTCATCATCTTCAATAAATTCGTTTATTTCAAAAATATCATTGTTATTTTTATCAACGGCAACTTGAATCCAATAATTGTCAAAAGGGTTGTTGAAATTACTTGGAAAACCTGAAGTGAAACTCCAAATACCGTCGCTTTGTTCGCTACAAAAATACTGGTAAGCATCAGGGCAGTTTTCGGTTAAAAATTCATTATATGTGATAATATTGCAAGGTGGCGTAACCATATCATCAATTAAACCAACTGCCTTAAAAGCGAGGTAGGCTTTGGTATATTCGGGTGAACAAAGATTGTAGTCTGGATTATTGAAGTTAAAGAGTTCGTTTGCAGAGGCTAATACCACATCTCTAAATTCCTCAAAGACAACATTACCATCAAATGACATATTATCTATTGGATTTAAATCCGCCGAGATACTCTCCTTAATTTTCTCTAAGGTGGCAAACATAAGCTGTTCAGCTCTAATTGCGCCAATACCATTACCAATAATTAAATCATTGACCACTTCATAATTTGGATCAGTTAACAAGTAAAACCAATAGGTAATTATACCTGCCCAATAGTACTCATCATCTGTAGTTTCAACAAAATTATAACTACTAATTTGCTCGGGTATTGACATGGTTGGATCATTGAAAAAACGCACAATGTTACAATTTAACTCATCAATTATTGACCAATCATAAGTTTTAGTGTCATTATAAACTATCAGCATAGACATTATATCTGATAATGCTTCGTGTAAGGCTTCAGATTCAGGGTGTATATCACTTGGTAAATCCATTCCCAAAACATCAAAATAGTTGTATAATACTAAATGAGTAAACTCGTGTGCTACAATATTTAAAGAAACAAAAGGTTTGCAAGTACTGGTAATTGCATTACCAAAATTTAGTGTTTTTGCTGTTAGACCAGCTGCTGCATTGTTGGCAGCCCAATACCCTGCCGAAATACTTAAATCTTTCAATTCAATTGAGAAAAGACTGGGCAAGTTAACACTTGATTGAAAATAATTATAAGATATTTCTGTATTTTTGAATGCGGTTAATTGTTGTAATTCAATTTCATTATATGAAGTGTTGTCTAAAGAAATAAATTCGGTTCTTATTTTGCTTCCAACAAACTCTCCTGCTGTTATTTTGCCGTCACTTGATGTTAAAGGTACTGCCGTTGTGCTTGGTTGTAAGCCACTTCCATCCGGATCAAAATTGTTGCATTTAAAAAAAGAGCTCTCAATAGTATCGCAACCTTTAAATACGTTAGGAAAGTTTTCAAATTTATAAAATCCACTTGCGGCCGGAGTACAGCTAACCCCTTCCGCAACTATTGTGCTGTAATCGAAATTGACTTTATGTGTGATTGCACAATCTGTTGAGTCAATTGAACTTGCTGTACAGTTTTGGCAAATATTTACATTCAAATCTTTTATTTTTTGAATATTTCCTGTTTGTGCGTTAACCACAAAATACTTATCACTTTCATAAGGGCTTTTTGAAAACAAGAGATAACCATAGTATGGCAGATAATTATCTACATTATCATATTTTCTTATGAACAAATGTGCAGTAGTATCTATATTTTTGAAGTAATTTATGGCTTTTTTGTTGAAATTTTTTAAATACTCAATACGTTCTTCTAACTCTAAACGATTCATAAATTCAAAACCTGTATTTACTGCTTCCGTTTTAGCAATTTGGATAGCTTGTTGCTTTGATATAAGATTGTCAATATTAATATCTAAATCATTTCGGTATTTACCTTCAATTTTTCTCCTATATTTTTGGCTTTTAAAATTTGCAACTCTTATGCCTTTATGAAATATTTGAACATTCCCGTTTTTATCTATTTCTAATGTTTCGTGTTTTTCATTAAAATCGATTAGCATTTTAAATGACTCAATAGCTTTTGGTTTAATCCAATAGCCATCCATTGCTTCTTGTTTAAAAACTACTTTAAAGTAATTATTCTCGCTAAATGTAATATATTCAATTAATGGGTCTGGGTTTTTTATCTTCATAAAGGTGTATCCGTACTTTTCCTCATATACCGTGTCTATGTTTAGTATTTTATTATTAAGTGCAGTTTTGTTTTTATCGGGTGTTTCTGTTTCTGCACTCTCATTCATTTGCCGGTTACAAGCAATTGCCAAAAAAGTTAAAATAATAAGTAGTAAAAAGTAGCTGATCAAAGAGTAATTTGTATTAAAAAGATTAAAGCGTCTCATTGGTTAAAAGTTTTGTTTAAAAAATTTTGATAATTTAAACTTGTGAATAGCTGTATTTTTAATGTTAAAAATGTTTATTTATTGTATTATGCCTTTTTTTGCTGCCCTATAACGGCTCGTGTATGGTGTCGTAGCGGATTACGTGAGATTTAACTTTCAGACCAGCACCGAAATACGGGCGAGTGACAAAGCTCAAAATACCAACAAAACCCGCTATGCACTATACATATTGTTATGGGCTTTTATTAATTCATTCCTGTCATATTAATTTTAACATACTTCACTTTAAAGACACTGCCATTCTTAAAAATTCTTGCAATTACATATTTATTAAACGCAATTTCTTTATCCAAAAAATCCCATTGAGCTGTTCTCATATAGAAAGGAACATTTACTGTGTTTGAAATGCCCTTTGCTGTTGTTTTTGCATCAATGTAATATTTCGTTGATTCTAAATCCTTTTCCAATATTCTAAAATCATAAGCAGACTTATCTTCCCATAGTACTCGGTCTTCTCCAAAAATCTTACACAGTTCGAAATTTAAAAATTCTTCCCCTATATCTCCAAGTTCTTCATCGGGATTATCTTGTTGTTTATGATTTAACCAATTGATAAAAGAAGTAACCAAATCAGGATTTTCAGCAATTATACCAAGTTCTTCTTCGTTCAATTTGCTATTTGCAATTTTTGCCAAAACTTCACTTTTCCCGCTTATTTCTATGTCAAAAGCATATTCAAGCTCCTCTGCGGACTTTGTGTTTAAATATAATTGCGACTTGTTCAATGAAAAGTAAGGAAGCATACTACTAAGCGTATCTTCTGAAATCCCACAGTTAGTGAACCAATGGAAAATGTCTTTAAGAATTAATAAAAAATCTTCATCTTGAAAATTACCTTCGTAATTTCTTAACTCATCATCTGTTTGACTTGCTAATTCTTTAAATTCAAATTTTTCATCTTCATCAATTAGATTTTCAATTTTTTCAAAATCTTTATGAAGCAAGAAATCTTTACAATCTTCATTTGTTAATCGTCTATTGAGCTCTTTTAGTTTTTCATCATAATCGTCTTGAAGATTTTTATGTGAAATGTAATCAAGGCTTAATTTTTTCTGAAGGATAAACTCATTATTTTGATTTGGAATAATTGCATAATCATTTAATAATCCTTCTTCACCTTGCTCAATAACAAATTCAATCAGGTCGGTCAAAAAGACAATTATTTCTTTTTCGGTCATTGAATAATTATCTATAAAACTCTGGAAGCTTGAATTGTCATCACTAACTTTTTTATCTAATTGTCCAATGTCAAATTTTTCATTTTCAAACATTTCAAAGTCAAGAACATTGTACCAACTTATTAAATGTTCCTTTTTGGGAAGTTCATCAGGAATTATGAATGAAGCAAAATTATAAATTCGTTTAGTTATGTTTTCGTTATCGGATTCTCTTTTATCTGAATAAGGAATATAAATTTCACTTAATGGCTTTCGGGAGATTTCAATATCCAATTGCTCATCTAGCTCAATTAATTTACTTTCATAGATATTCTTTTTAATTGGCTTGAATATCTCTTTTTTAAACCACTCTTTTGAATCTTCATCCCGTATTTCTACTTTTTGCAACTCACAAAGGTTATATGATTCTTCCCATTCATATTCTTCTACAATATCTAAGAGCCTTTTAAATGCATCTTTTGCTTCTATTAAACGTTCTCTATTTTCTTCATCATATTTTGAAATTTCAACTCCATCTCTTTCTCTGTTCGGAACAAAACTTTCACTATGAATAACGACAGGGAAGTTATAATCAGTAGTTCCTATCATTGGAAAAGCACAATATAATTTGGGCGAATACTCAGGAAAGTTTACAACTTTAAAAATATCATCCTTTATTGCTTCTAATCTGAATGCAATCGTAGTTTCACAGTCTGTTATTGTTCCAATTGTTGTTGAACAGTGCTTCTTTTGATTTTTTCTACAAACTGTTTTTATTAACTCCAAGTCCTCAATTTCTGTTTCAATTTCTTTTCGCTTAAATGACCAATGTTCATTTGCACCTTCCCTTTTATCCTTGATACTAATTTTTTTTAATTGAGGTCTAAATGCAAAGACAAAAGGGATTAATTCGTGGAAACTTTCAAAACCATCTTCAATTATTTGAGTTCCATTTATTGAAGAATAAGTATCATCAATCTTATATTCAAATTCGGTGTCAAAATCCGAAGGTTCGTAATCGTCAATCTTATCTAATGAATTACTATATTCTTCGTAATTATTCAGCGTAGAATAACAATAAATTTGGACAAAACTAGTTTTTTAGTAATTGATACCAAAAAAGCTACAAGTTCGGATAACTCAACTGCCTAAAGAATCAAGGGTTCTTATAGAGTTGGTTAACTCATTATATAG
>CALHDG010000266.1 GCA_938023075.1 uncultured Chitinophagales bacterium | reverse complement strand
AAGTTCAATACGGTATCTCCCGGTTATGCGGATCTTTAGTGGGGTTGTTCAATTCTGCCAGCAACATTTCTTCAATTTCGGGGGTGATAAAATGTTCAATTACTTCGGCGCCTTGATGTACATGGTCTTCCGGCATTTTTAAAAAGGTATTTAAATACAACTCCCATAAGCGGTGCAAACGGGCTATGCGCGCGCCTTCTTTTTTGCCGGCATCGGTTAACGCAAATTTCATATTGTTTACCTTCAATACTGCCTCTTCTTTCACTAATTTTTGTAAGCCTCTTTTTAATTTTACGATGTTAAAAAAACGCCTTCGTTGAATATCAGCTAAACTTCTGGCTTTCTCAAATTGTTGGTCGGCTTCTCCCAAGTGAAACAAACACTTTAAAATATTTTCGTTGTAAATAATTTCTGCCGTTTTGCGTTTTTTAAAAACTTTGGGTAAGATGCCTCTTGCCGGGGCAAATAAAATAGAGAAAAATGCCAACAAAGTAACCACCACAATTATCCAGGGACCGGTTGGCATGGCAGGCACTACATATGAAATATACACACCAACTATACAGGCAATCACACTAAATAAAATAGCCAACAAAACCATAAGGGGCAACTTGTTCGTCCAATAACGGGCGGCGGCGGCGGGCGTAATTAGCATAGCTGCCATCAGCACTACACCAACAGCTTGTATGCCTACGGCAATGGCTAAAACGGTTAAGGTGGATAAAACCACTTCATACAAACCAACGGGTAAACCTAAGGAAAAGGCAAACTCTTTATCAAATGAAATTAAGGTGAAGGCTTTGAAAAATATGAAAACAGTTATTAATAATATTACGCTCACTGTGCCAATCATCCAAACATCGGTGCTGACCAAAGCAGCGGCTTTACCAAACAAAAAATGGTCTAAACCAGATTGTGCGGCATTGCCCGAATGCTGAATCATAGTTAACAATAAAATACCGGCTCCAAAAAAAATGGATAAAATTAAACCAATAGCCGTATCCATTTTTATGCGCGATTTAGCGGTAATAAAATCAATAGAAAGGGTAGAAAGCCAACCAGTAACAGCGGCACCAATTAACAAAACGAAAGGGTTTTTGGTGTTGAATAATAAAAAAGCCAAACAAATACCCGGTAATACAGCGTGTGCAATCGCATCGCCTAATAGAGATTTTTTACGCAAGAAAGTGAAGCTACCAACTACGGAAGTACTTGCGCCCAACAATACAACTCCTAATAAAACATAGCGCACATTGGCATCTGTTAAGCTGAAAAATTCTATGAGGTTCTTAAAAAAATCCATAGGTATTAATATGAAAACGCTTGTTACTTATAATCTATTTTTTACATTTTATTCTTCCAATCTAAGGTGTACATACCAGCAAGTTTTCCATTACCATCTAATGTTGTTCTTATCTCTACCGCTGCATTCGAACTAAATTTTCCTTTAAATCTATAAACTTCATACAGCGTACCATCTTTAGGTTTCAATAATTCAACAAACTCCAAATTTTCATACTGTCCAAATTTTCCGCTGATGGTTTCATAGGAACTCATCTGTCTTTTTTGGTCAAGACCAGCAACCATTTTAGCAGTCGCTTCTTTTTCCTTTAGTTGATAATATTCACCATTCTCTTGTGCATTCAATAGTTTATGTGAAATTTGTTTTGCAAACTCCAATCTTTCATTGTCTATATTTTCATTCGACACTTTGTCATAGGTTGAGTTAGTGCAACCAAAAACTAACATTAAAAATAGTAATTTAAAACTTTTCATTTAAGATATATTATATTATATGTTTTTGTTTGATGTCTTCTGTGTTCATAAATTTATAAATCTCACTAATTCAATTATTTTTTCCTATCTGCAGTTAATTTATTCTTACCAAACTTCATTTTTTTCTTTCCATTCATCCAATCTTGATAGAGCTTGCAATTCGCAAATCAAACCTGTTTCTACTTGTAAGTTTAAGCCACTGGTAGCTTCCGACCTTATTTTTGTTTTTAATATTCTCTGGTCAATCACTTCAATAATTGCCTTACTTGGTGTCTCATCCCTTTCTAAGCAATAATCTTTTAAACATTCAATACTCTCAAGAAATTCAATTTTACTTTTGCTCTTTATAGATTTTGAACATAAATCTAAAAATTCAGGAACATCGAAGTAATCAGACAGACTTGCTAAAATTTGTATGGAATATCCTCTTCGTTTTCCAGAGAAGGCATCTCTATCCAACCTTATTTCGTATATTTCTTTTGAAAAATTGATTAAAGATTCAGCTATCTCAGCTTCATTGGTTTTTAGGTTTCTATCAAATTTTTGACTTTCTACGTTGTCTTTTGTTTCCATCCATAAAGCATGCGGTAAGAAAGAGATTAAACTCAATAATTCTTTTTCTAAAATCTGTTTGTAGTTCTTTTTAGTTGAAGCGATTTTCTTGGAAGTTTCCAAAATCTGACTCAAATCATCTTTCGAAAATGAACCGAAATCTATTTGCAACTTCATCTTATAAATTAATTGTATTGCTAAACTTCTATCTCGCTTTTCTTTTTCTGCTTTTTCATATATATCAAGTATATCACTACAAATTTCTTTAATATTCATTTTTAAATTCATTTAATTGCAAATAGTGCATCTATATTTTCATGCAATATTTCAAAGTAAATTGAGTTTGAATCAGAACAACCTTAATTAAAAAAATATCTGCTCTCACTCCTTAATAGTAACCCCCTTTTGAGCAATAGTATTACTCAAAGCAGAAAGCAAAGTTAACTGACCGCCATAAGCTGCCCGTAAATTTTCATCGGTAAAAGCAGTTTCTTTATTGCCGGCAACTACCAGGCGTTTGTTCAGTAAAATAATAGAATCAAAATATTCATAAGCCGATTGTAAATCGTGATGAACTACAAATAAAGTTTTGCCTTTGCTTCGCATTTCGGTTAATAAATTTAAAATGGCAGCTTCAGTAGTGGCATCTACACCGGCAAAAGGTTCATCCATTAAATATAAATCGGCTTCTTGTGCGAGCGCGCGCGCTAAAAAAACCCTTTGTTGCTGTCCACCGGAAAGTTGGGCGATTTGTCGATTGGCATAACGTTCCATCTTCACCAATTCTAACGCATGGAGGGCAATTTCTTTATCGGCTTTATTAAAGCGTTTAAACAAACCCCGCTTGGCAAAGCGTCCCATCAACACCACATCCATAGCACTTGCCGGAAAATCCCAATCAACCGATTCTCTTTGAGGTACGTAGCTAATCTTTTCTCTTACCTCATCAATGTCTTTATTAAATATTTTCACATAACCACTATCGGGTTTGATGATTTGCATAATGGTTTTCAATAAAGTAGATTTACCCGCTCCATTCGGACCTAAAATGCCTACTAAGCGACCGGTAGGCATGGAAAAATCAATATTCCACAAAACCGGCTTTTGATTATAACTCACCGTTAAATCGTGTACCTCAATGGCGGTATCTTCTTTTCTTACAGTCATTATTTTAGAGCATTTACAATGGTATTAACATTATGTTTTACCATGCCAATATAAGTACCTTCGGCTGTGCCGTTTGCTCCCATGGCATCCGAAAAAAGTTCACCACCAATAGTTATATGATGTCCTTTATCTATACAACCAGCAACAACTGCTTCAATCGGTTTTCTGGGCACAGACGATTCAACAAAAATGGATTTCAGCTTTTTTTCAACTATAAAATCTACCAATTGTTTTACATCTTGCAAACCAAATTCATCTGCGGTATTAATACCTTGCAAAGCTTTTACTTCTAATCCATAAGCATCTGCCATATAGCCAAAAGCATCGTGCGAAGTAATTAATGTGCGCTGTTTAAGTGGCAGCGAATTTATTTTTTGAATAACCTCTTGATGTAAATCTTGCAGACTTTTTTCATACGATGTATAATTGGCTTTATAAAAATCTGCATTTTTGGTATCTACTTTTGAAAGCTGTTCGGTAATACCTTTTAAGGTTTTTGACCACAATTCAATATTAAACCAAATATGCGGATCGTAAACATATTTTTCGGTGGCTTCTTCACCTAAACTTTTCAATTCACTAGTGTTTAAGCCATCGGTTAATGCATAAACGGGTTTTGTTCTACCCATTTTTTCAAAAATTTCCTGCATCTTACCTTCAAGATGTAATCCATTGTAAAAAACAATATCTGCATTGGTTAATTTAGTTAAATCGCCTTGCGTAGCTTTGTATAAATGTGGGTCAACTCCCGGACCCATTAAGGCAGTTACTTGAGCTTTGTCTTGTACAATATTTTGAATAGCATCGGCAACCATGCCGGTAGTGGCTATTATGTGTAAAGTGTTGGTAGAAGCTTTTTCATTGCTGTTTTTTGATGGATTTTGATTACAAGCCTGCATAACAACCACACCCAGTAAAAACCATGCTATTCTTTTTTTCACATTATTTTTTATCAAAAGTAAATAATAATCGAAAAATATTTTTAGTCTAATCTAAAAATATTTTTAGACTAATTTTAATATTTTTGCAATTTTGGATATGTGTTTGGCTAACAAGTTTTCAGTCAGCATTATATTTGGTTAATTTTAAATGGCTCTTTTAAAATTAAAATATTTTATATGGATTAATTTGAACGGTTTATCTTATATGAAACACATTAAAATTTTTCTTAAAAAAATGACTAAAAGGTTTTTTTTTAGAGAAGGTTATGTATATTGGAACATTATTTGATTCGAGTTAATGACATTAGCCGCGCTTATTGATTTTTATAATAATTCATTAACTAATTCAAAATCAATATAATTAAAGATTTATGGTGAAAAAACCTGATATCGAATTGATCAAGTTGGCTGTAGAGGAGAATAACCAAGAGGCTTTCAATTTATTATATAACCGTTATTTTAGTGCCGTTAAATCATTTATAAGAATGATGATAAAGAATGAAGCGGATGTTGAAGACATTTTGCTTTTAGCATTCGGCAAAGCATTCAAAAATCTGCACCGGTTTAATCCACAATTTAAATTCAGTACTTGGATTTATAAGATTACCACCAACTGCGCTATCGATTTTATGCGTAAAAAGCGTGTAAAAGTGGTAGATATAGATGAAAAATATGATGACCGCCCAAAAGAAGAAACTAAATATTATGCTTCTTCTAATCTAAATCCGGAAGAAAAAGTCATTTATAGTGATTTAATTGCGCGCTGTTTAAAAGCTGCCGATCAACTTTCTGAAAAACATAAAGCCATTTTTGAAATGCGCTTCATTAAAAACTATTCTTATAAAGAAATTGCCGAAGAGTTAGATATTCCACTTGGTTCTGTTAAAGGCAATTTGTTTAGAGCAAGACAAGATATTAAAACCTTGTTGGGTGTAGATATGAGTTATATAAAAGATATGATTGACCGGGGCAATGCTTATCAACGAGAACTATAAGCTCGATATTATTAATCTATAGTTTATAATTTAATTAAGTAAATGCGTGTTCATTTTATAGCAATTGGTGGAAGTGTGATGTCTCAATTAGCCATTGCCCTGCATAAAAAGGGATATGTGATCTCCGGCTCCGACGATGAAATTTTTGATCCTTCGAAGAGTAATTTGAAGGCACATCAACTACTTCCAGAAGTAATGGGTTGGCATCCTGAAAAAATTAATGATTCTATAGAGGCTGTTATTTTAGGGATGCATGCCAAACCAGATAACATAGAGTTGCTGAAAGCTCAACAATTAAACTTGAAAGTCTATTCTTATCCTGAATTTATATACGAGAATGCGAAAGATAAAAAAAGAATAGTAGTTGCCGGTAGCCACGGAAAAACGACTATTACGGCAATGGTAGTTCATGTATTAAAGGCATTGAAAATGGATTTTGACTATTTAATTGGTGCAAAGTTAGCAGGTTTAGATAGCCAGGTAAAATTAACTCAACATAATGAAGTGATGATTATTGAGGGCGATGAATATCTGTCCTCCCCTATTCACCGGCAACCCAAAATTATGTATTATCAACCTAACATAACTAGCATAAGTGGCATTGCATGGGATCATATTAATGTATTTCCAACCGAAGTGGATTATATACAACAATTCAAAAATTATGTTGATGCACTTGATACTTCGTGTGCCCTTATTTATAATCAGGAAGATGAAACTTTGCAATCCATCATTGAAGAAAGTGCCCAAAAAGAGCGAGCGATAGCTTATAGTACGCCAACTTTTAATATTAAGCAAGGGCAATTTGAAATTGACATAAATGGTGAAAAGATTGCTCTTAGTTTTTTTGGAACACACAATTTGCAAAATATGGCTTGCGCTCAATTGCTTTGCGAGCAACTCGGCGTTTCTGAATCCGACTTTTATCAACACATTCAACATTTTAAAGGTGCCGCACGAAGATTGCAACTACTTAAACAAGGCAATAATTGGGCTGCTTACAACGATTTTGCCCACGCCCCCTCAAAAGTAAAAGCCAGCGTAAATGCAGTTGCTGAGCTTTGGCACAATCGACAATTGACTGCCTTATTGGAGTTGCATACCTACAGCAGTTTAAATGCAACTTTTATAAAAGGATACGCTAACACCCTGCAGGCTGCTGATGAAGCCATAGTTTACTTTAATGCACATACCTTAAGTATTAAACGCTTACCCGATTTATCAGTTGAAGCAGTAGAACAAGTATTTGACCATCCGAATTTAAAGGTGTTTACCCAAAAGGAAGATTTGGAAGCATACCTGAAGCAACTCCACTTTAACAACCTTAACCTATTGGTTATGACTTCGGGAAATTTATCAGGAGTTGATCTGTTCAATTATTTGCCTTAATAGTCAGTCAAGCTCATACTGTCGGTTACTTTGGCAAAATTAACACGATTACTTCTATGGAATAATTCAAAAATAACTGTCCATTTTTACCTTTGAGATTTTCCGATCTACTTCATTAAAAATACTCGGCTTAGCACTACTAAGCCTGCGTTTTTTCACTTGTATATCAAAAAATCTCTTTGCAAAAATTTGAACATTAATTTTTTCATCATTCCTATGGTTTAACTTACATAAGTGTTTGCCACCTCTTTTTCAAAAGTTTCTCCTTCACTTTTAGCAATTACCGAAGCGGCTGTTGCATCGCCGGTAACATTTACAACCGTACGTAACATATCCAAAGGGCGGTCAATAGGGAAAATTAAGGCAATCCAAGCGG
>CALHDG010000265.1 GCA_938023075.1 uncultured Chitinophagales bacterium | reverse complement strand
CCCACTAAACCAAATAATTCAATTGATAGGCTTAAAAATATAGTAGTAATAAGCAGGTTTTTGAAAATAGATTAGCGCAGCTAAACGTTTTATAAAAAAAAGGCCACCCGAAATTTCGGACAGCCTCACTCAGGAAAAATGTTATACCAATTTAACTGTAAAAGGTGATACAAAAATTTAGCGTTTAATTTGGTAAGATTCAAAATGGAATCTTACCAGAAAGGTCTAACGAGTGTTTTCAATCCCCATGCTTCGTGACCCATCTTAAAACCAAAGTTGTATTACAATTTATGGTAAACTTGGTATGGTGATCGTTTTATTTTAGAATCGGGCATTTAGGTTAAAACAACTAATGTATGGTGCACCGATGTTAATCTCGATACCTGCTCCAATATTATCCGTAAAGTAATAACGTAATCCAAAAGCAGTCAATCCGAAAGCAAACCTTCCATCAGAATTTAAGTCTAAATCAAAATCTTCATCAGTTGAATCGGAACTAAAGGAATTATTCAAATAGCCCACTCTTAAACCGGAATACAAATCTAAATTGCCATTGTTGGCATAATGAATTAGCGGTCGCAAAGCAACATTAAGCCTGGAGTAATTGGCAGTTACATTTTCGATCACTTCACTGCCTGAGTCGTTTGTAAACGCATAATTGCTTACATCAAAACCAAAATTTTGATAACCAACGGCAACGCCTACACTAAATAGTTTGTTGATGCCATAGTCATACGTTAGTTGTAATGCTGGTACACTTTTAACAGAAAGTGCATCAGAACCAACAATCGTTTCAGCAGCGTTAATCAAAGTGCCGGTTAAGCTATAGCCGGCACTTGCCGAAACAACCGACCGGTATTCTTCATTTTGGGCGTTCATCGTTTGAAGTGTTATTACACTTAAGCTCACTAGTAGTAAAAAAATCTTTCTCATAAATGTTTGTTAATTAAATAAAATGTGGTTAAAAAATCAGTTGCAAAAGTATAGCGAAGAGCTGTAAAATTTTTCATCGAAATATAGGATATTTGAAAAATGGCGGAAAACCATGAGGTTGATTTAACTCGACCTGTTGAGTTATGGGCTTAAAAATAAAAGTCGCCAGATATTTTGGCGACTTTGGTTCTTTGTAATAAGGTGGGGATAGAACTTAGGAATTTGAGTTAGAAAATATTATTGTAAAAAGCAGTTCTCTTTTTTTGAGGACTGCTTTTTCGTGATGATGAGATAAGAATTTTAAGCCTTGATAAATGAACCAGAAATCATCTGATCGTCCTTTATTGCGGTGAAGTAATATATTCCAGGTTCGTAAGATGAAATATCCAATGTAAAGGAGTTGTAGTTTGTGCTTCCATTAATAATTACTGGCATCAACTCTCCACTTGTATTTGTAATTACAATTTCTGCACCTAGCATATCATCATCTATAGTAACTGTTAATGTTGATTCAGCTGGCGAAGGCGCAAAAATTGGCTGATTTGGGTATCGGCAAGAGCCATCCTCAATGCAGGCATCTGGATTATAGTTGATTGATATCTGATGCATACAACCTAGAATGGGTTCACATGGATCAATACAACTCGAAATGCCATGATTACAAGAATTATCATCGCAATTTGCCAATGGATTAAAGTTACAAGCTGATTCATCTGTGCAGCCCAGTGCCGTGGATTGATCTAATAAGCACATGCAAGTATCGTAATCATAGACATACGTTCCTCCATTTGTACAATATTCTTGATCACAAGTAAGCTGAGGCAAAGGTATATTACTACAGCTGCAACTTTCTCTGTTGTAAATGTCTTCCGTATTGCAATTATTGTCATCACAATCTGGTTCGGGTATAAATGTATTGACACAAGTACAGTTTAAATAATCATAACTATCATCCGTATTACAATCATAGTCATTACAATTCGGTTCGGGTATGGGTGTGTTAACACAAATGCAGTTTGAATAGTCGTAATTATCTACAGTGTTACAATCTCCATCATCACAGTTATGTTCTGGTATAAATATATTGACACAAGTACAGTTTAAATAATCATAACTATCATTAGTATTGCAATTTTCATCATCACAAATCGTATTATAATCCAAACAAGTATCATCTTCAAAAAAAGCATTAGAATCAAAGTTAGGTGCGCAAGGGTCTGTACAGCCTCTACAGATTATTGGGTCATTTAAATTGGCTTCTAAGATATTTAAATGTGCGAAAAATTGAATTGCACAGTAATTTAATGCTTCGGCTTGTTCCACAGTAAACATATCTTTACAAGCTCCATCAGAATAATTCATAAAATTTGCAGTTTGTTGATTTTCGCCACATCCACTTTCTACACAACCATCAGGACATCCCCAATACTCTCTTGCTTGATTTGGGGTGTCTTCGAAACCATCATCTCCGTCACAACCACCACCATTAACATCTCCCCAAATATGGGGTAAGCCCAAATAATGTCCAATTTCGTGAGCTAAAGTTGCACCTTCACCGTATGTCGTATCAGTATCAAATTCTCCACAAGGTGTATCGGCACCGCCAAAAGAAGAAGCTATCATGGTTATACCTTCACCTGGTCCTTCCGGTTCTAAGTAACCTGGTATCTGATCTGATATACCCAAGTATCCAATCTGACCAAGAAAGCCATTATCATTTTGTACAAAAATGTTCAAATAATCATCCCAACACCCACCTGCACCATTACCTCCAGCACTCCAACTTCCGTGAAACACTCCAATGGTTATTGCTGCGTCAGTTAATGTATCTAATTCAGAACAAACAGGTGGTCTTGCCAAATAGAAGTTAATACAAGCTCCCCTTGAAACTTGTGTATATGCATCCAGACAATTAGCTGCATTTTCCGAATCACGATTATCACTGAAATTTTTATTTAATGTCGCAATAACGTCTTCAATTTCAGTTAAAATACAGAACGCATCTGCGCAACTGAAAGCATCATCAAAGTGGAAAGCCAAGGGAACTTGAATCGTATTTGCGGAAGTGCAATCCAACCTGCTTAATGCCAATACATTCTGTCTCGTAATAGGATTTTTATTCTCCTCATACTCCTCTAATAAAACAGGATCATTGTAAATTTTTTCTAATCGTTTTTCAATGCCACAAATGGCACGTTCATTATCAACCTGCGAATGACAAAATGTTGCGCCTATGGATGTCATTAGCAATAAGGTGGCCAACAAAAAATATTTTAATTTAGTTTGAATCATGTTTAAATATTTTAATTTTTTAATAAATATAGAATTTTCAAAATTATTAACTGAATTGGTCTTATGCTATTATAGAGTACTTAGAAAATTAATTTTATCATTAAGCCTTAATTTTTTTCAAAGAGCTGAATAATTTCTATCCTTAACATTTAAATTCATTAGTTCTGCAAAGAATCTTTGCTTTTACATCATAGAGTATCTAAAAATGACATTTTATCATTTGCTCAATAAAAAAAGGAAGTTGCCAAATGGCAACTCCCTTTTTAATTAATATAATATTGAGCCTATCCCTAGATTAGGAATCAATAAAAGGCTCTATTTCGCAATTGAATTCATTGATGCTATGTTGAGATTTTTCTTTTACACCAATAGGGTTATTTTTTATTACTTCATTTAGAAGAATGTTATCTAAATGTTGTTTTAGGTTAGATGGCTTATTATTTTTTTTATTTATTATTTCATTAAATTTATCTCTTGAGTTTTTTATTTGTTTTTTGCTGACATTATCATTCCAAGTATCATGCGTTAACTGCTTTTCTTTAAAATGCTCATTAAGGTTATTTGCAAGGTAGGTAGAATAAGATCGTTTAGCTTTTGCTTTTGAGGGAGTTTTTTGATACGATGTATCTTTTCTGAGAATACGATCCAAATGCGCTTTTAAATATTCATCAACGGTTAGTTTTCCAATTTCAATCGTTTTTGACTCTATCTCTTTAAACAGTTTATCAACTAAACTTTTGGTTTCATTTTCATTTATTTTCTTATTGTTTCTTTTATATTTAGTAATAAGATAACTTGTTAAATAGTCCTGTAATGGTAAAATTTTATGATAATTATGATAAGTGGGATCATTTGATAATAAGTAATCTAATTGCTCTTTCAGATATACTTGTACGGTTAACTCATCATTTTCTAAAATAGAAGAATCTTCTGAGATGGATAAGCCTTTATCCAGTATAAATCTTTCAGATTCAGGTAATTCTTTTAGAAACTTATATAATTTGTGAATGACATCCAAGGATTCATCTTCACTGATAATCTCATTATTTTTTCTGTAGAAGAAGGTGATATAACCTGAAATATAATCTTGCTGTATGGATTTTTTATTAAAAAGAGGTTTCCTTTGAATAATATTATCCAGATGTTCAATTAAATATTCTTTGACTGTTAACTCCTCGCTAATAGAAATGCTTAGTTTTTTTAACTCTTTAAAAAGCTTTTTGACAAATTTCTTTGCCTTTTTATCGCTAACATCATCAACTATTTTTATATATTTTGAAGTAACATGCTCCGTTAAACAATTAAAGTACTTTTCTTTTAATGTTCTTGACTTAGGAGCCGTAGCAACTCTTGTAGCAAGTTCAGCAACTTCTTTATTTACTAATTTGACTAAATGAGAAGAATTAGTCTTTTCAAATTCTATTTTAAGTATGTTGATTACTTGGTTGACTACAATCTCATTTTCGGCAAACAATTTTACTTTGTTAAAATAATTGACAAATTTTTCAAGAATTTCATCATTCCCGTCTTTGAAATTAGTATTGAAAAACTCTCTATAATATTCTAAATCTTGGTTTTCATTGATAAACGTTTCAATAAATTCGCTAAGGAACACATCACCAATGTCTTTATTTTTTAACTCAGGAATATCATTAAAACATTGAGCTAATTGTTCAATATATAATATTTTTTCCGCATTTAAAACTTTCAATGTTTTGTAAAAATGGGGTACTTTATCATAAATAAATTTTCTTGCTATTATCTCTCTTTCATGAATGATGAAGATTTTTTGCTTTAAGATTTCAAGAAAATATCTATAATTGCTAGACTCTCTTAAGCTACTATTAAATTTTGCTCGATACGGAGAATTATTGATGGATGATAATATAGTTTTTGCTATAAAAAGATCAGTAAAAGACAAGTTCTCTTTAATTTCTAAATTACCTTTTTTATCTCTATTTGCATATATGCTATCGAATGTAGGTAAAAATTCTTTTTTTACAAAAGACTCATTTTGTTTCATTATATTATTAAATTTAATTATTGTCTGTCTGAAATGTAGCTTGCCTATTTTTATATGTCCTAGTGTTCTTCTATAAAGATTATTGCTTAATCGTTTAACAATTTCTTTTATTAAGCAATAGAAAAATTCTATCTGCTTAAATTTAGTCATCATAATTTGTTTTGAATTCATAAATAAATTTTTAAAGTTAGTAATAAGGCAACTGTTTGTTTTAGCATATTCCTTCATCCAAGCTAGGTAAAATATCTTTGAATTTTCTTATGTTTAAGATTAATTTAATAAGTTTTTTCTTTCTCTTAGAATTAGCAATTGTCTTTAACCATGTATAAGAATAATTGGCTAAGCTTAATTCTATTTTAATGATTTTTTTGATGGTTTTTTTATCTCTGTAAAATGTTGATATGCTAATATCTAACAAAATACTAATTTGTTCCTTAGAATAACCAAGACAACTGAAAAATTTAAACAAATTATCTTGGCGTTCTGTTAGTTTATTTAAAAGTTCATTTTTTATGAAAGTATTAACCTCAAGAGCAAAATCATCAAAATCGTTTGAGTATACCGATTGTAGTTGTGATAGCTGCTGTTTTAATTCAATTGTTTTATCATGTTTATTAATTACCTTAATTGCCTTTCTACTAACAATTTTGCCTAAATAACTATTCACATTCATTATGTTTTTTTCACATAATTTTGTTTTTACTTTAATAGTTAATTCGTTTACAATTGAACTTGCCATATTTGGGTCTTTCAAAATCCTGTTTGCGACTAAGTACATTTTATTTTGAAATAGATAAAATAAGATATAGAAAATTGTTTTTGATTGGCAAAACTTATCATTGTCAAAACAATTAAAATAAAGTATTTGCTTTATAATTAGTCGTCTTTTTTGTTGAGTAATATTCTTTTCTTTTGGCTTTATTAAATCAATAAATTTCTGCTCTTCAATTTTGATCTTTTTAATTATTTCATTCTGAATGGTTTTATCATTATAAAAATCTTTATCATCCAAATTGAAAGGCAACAAATTTTCAAAGAATATCTTGTTTAAGAATTTTTCAATATATAATTCCCCAACTTGAGGAACTTCACTCAATACTTCAAAATACCTGGAAAGTTTTTCAGTATTATTTTTCTTATGGTTCAAAACAGCTTCTCTGTGTTCTTTTACAAATGCCATAAACGATTTAGTATCTGTTGTCTTGTTATGAAGTAAATACAGAAAAGCTAATGCTTCTGCACATTTTTTAAAGGGTATTTTCTTAAGTGCAAGCTTCTCAAGTTTAACTCTCTTTTTACCGTTTACATATAAAGTAATCAAAAGCCTATCTTCAATGTCCGCAACCAATCGTCTGATGACTTTGAATAAAATCATCTGCTTTTCTCTGCTTTGATTTCGGTAGTCATCCTTAATGTATTCAGTTAGGTCAGCTACAATATCAAATTCATTTATAAAAAGTAGAATTGATTTAAGATGAATTGCAGTTGAATCATTAATGTTATTTTCATTAATGAATTGATTAACTTCAGAATTATACTTTGTTTTGAATTCTTCAAAATATTCCTCAATCAAAATAACCATACTCGCGTTGGTCAAAGGAAATTCAGCATTGTTTATATTGTGATATTGAATGTAGGCTGAGTGAAGTGCCTGAGGGATATAAACATTTAGGTATTTCTTTTTCTCTAATAAGGTGTAAAAATATTTCGTATTCTTAACAAATCTCTGCATCAGGCACCCATTATAATCATCTCCATTTGCCAAGGTTTGTACTTGCTGCTTAACTACACATAGAATAATTTGCCTGACTTCTCGTGTTATAGAAAGGTCTAAATTGTTGACCACATGATTACTTACTCCATCTAATAAAAGTTTTGTCATTGTTTCGAGATTTTTATGTTCAAAATAGTATTCAACTGGAAGGATGTCTTTACAAAGTTAAAGGGGAGGTGTCTTTTAAATTTGTTGAGCCATACGCTGCCATTAATCCATAAAACTTTTCTTAATTTGTTGTTTTTGTAAACCATAATTATCCTTTTAACCCTATAGAGTATGTAAATCTGTAAAATTTCTCAAGAAAATTGTTAACAAATCTTAATGTTCATGCTTTTGTGTGATTTGCTTTGACATTAACATCAACTGTTTGAAACGCATAACTACCCATTTATGTAGTAAAATAGCAATTTTTGATCTATTGCATCTTCAACGTACATACTTATTTTATTGCAAAAAATCTCTTTTATATTTTTAGAACTGTTTTTATAATTAAGCCTTATTTTTTTAACCACAATATCTTCAAGTGAGTAGCTTTCGAATAAATTACTTAAATGTAAATCTGTGACATCCTTTTCAACAAACAAGTTATTCGAGTATCTATATTGAATTATTTCATCTTCAAGATCTGATACAGTTGTATCTACTTCATTCAAAATTAAGCTTCTCGTGAAAGGTAGATTATGACTGTTGTAATTGAAATACCGAAAATATGAATTAAACATTATATCGGTTATGGCTTCTTTTCTTACTATGCCATTTACCTTTAAGAATTTAATGTCGTTAACACATTTTAATATAGAGGATTCCTTCACATCATCAATTGGATTTTTGTTCACCGTATCAACGTAAGCAAATTCTGATTTTTTTCGATTGAAAGCATAACCAATGAGCCTGTGTAGATGTTGTGACACAATAAAATCAGTATTTTGTTTAATATAGTCGATTAATAAAGTGGTAAATACTTGATCTGTCATATTAAGTTTAGATTGTTGTTTTACTTAAACTGGGTCATCCGGTAAAGCAACTACATTGTTTAATGAGTATTATTATTTTGAATTTTCTCAAAAATTGAAAATTTTAACAGTTTTTTCGCAAAAAATTAGAAACTGTTTCGATACTTGCAGCTTTTCATACTTTGACTTTTTGTGTTTCTCCGGTTGAAAATTTGCCTCAATCAAATCTAAATTAATTTCAAAACGATTCAATAGTAAAAATATTACTTTTATAGCATCTGTTTTTAAAAGCGTTAAACATTATAAATATTTATCAACTAATGTTTATATCGATGTAAAGCCAGTAATAGAAAAGGGTACATCTTTTCCCTATCTTAGCCCTTCAAAAGATTCAACAACATGAAGCATATTATCACGTGGGTATTAATTGGCTGTTTAGTGCAAATTACGTCGGCACAAAAAACCACTTTTCCATACAATGGGGTGCAAGATGAACGCAATAAAACGGTTGCTTTTACCAATGCTACCATTTTTGTAGATGCCAATACTAAAATAGATCAGGCTACTTTATTAATAAAGGAAGGTAAAGTAGTGTCTTGTGGAGCGGGTGTGGCAACTCCCAACGATGCGACGGTGGTTGATTTATCGGGCAAATATATTTACCCATCTTTTGTAGAGGTGTTTTCAAGTTACGGGGTTAAAGCTCCGGAAAAAAAGAAAAGAGAGGGTCCGCCAAAGCCTCAATTTGTGAGTAATAAAAAAGGAGCTTATGGTTGGAACGAAGCCATAAAACCAGAAGTGTCGGCGGCGGAAAGTTTTACAGCCGATGCCAAAGAAGCGAAAACCTGGCGAAGCATAGGTTTTGGTTCGGTAGTTAGCCATATACCCGATGGTATTATTAGAGGTACTGGCACCTTGGTTAGTTTATCCGATGGACCAAAAGACAATGAGGTTGTTTTAAAAGAGGAGGTGGCTGCTTATCATTCGTTTAAAAAAGGCGTTTCTACACAAAATTATCCATCCTCTTTAATGGGGAGTATTGCCTTGTTAAAACAAAGTCATTATGATGCCGAATGGTATGCACAAAATAAAGGCGAGGTTGAACTCAATTTATCTTTACAAAAATTAACTGAACAGCAAGCTTTGCCAAAAGTAATTGTAGCAGAAGATCAGTTGACTGCACTAAGAGCGGATAAACTTGGAGACGAATTGAATTTCCAATACATTATTAAAGGTGCAGGCGATGAGTACAAACGCTTAGATGATATTAAAGCAACGGGTGCTACTTATGTTATACCGGTCAATTTTCCAAAAGCTAAAGATGTGGAAGATCCTTTTGATGCCGATGTGGTGAGCTTGGCAGATATGAAACACTGGGAGATGGCTCCGGCAAATGCTAACTTTTTAAATCAACAATCCATTCCATTTTGTTTTACTTCAAGTGGTTTAAAAGAAAAAAAAGGCTTTCTAAAACAAATACAAACTGCCATTAAATATGGTTTACCTCAAGATGTGGCACTTAAAGCATTAACTGAAACACCGGCAAAAATTTTAAAAATTGATGACCAAGTAGGCAGTTTAAAAGCTGGGATGCTTGCCAATTTTATCATTACTTCTGATTCTATCTTTAAAAAAGACAGTAAAATTTTAGAGAATTGGGTGCAAGGGAATCCTTATATTATTGAACAACCGAATGAAAAAGAGTTGAAAGGCATGTACAAATTAAGTGTTGGCGATATGGATTATGACCTTAAAATTAGTGGTGAAAAAGCAAAGCCCAAATTTGAAATTATGGTGGATGATACTACTGAAATAAAGGTAAACGCTAGCTTGAAAAAAAATGCTGTGAGCTTAAGTTTTACACCTGATACCGCTAAAGCCAAGCAAAAAAATAATCTATTGCGTTTAAGTGGTTGGTTTGATGAAAAGCTAATGAAAGGTAAAGGTCAACTGGCAGATGGAAGCTGGGTGGATTGGTCAGCAGTTAGAACAGGCGATATTCCAAAGAAAGAAAAAGAGGAAAACGATAAAGAAAAAAGTGAAAATAAGAAAGACGAAAAGCTTTCGGATATAGAGAACGGTAAAATAGACGAGGAGGCAAAAAAGGACGAAAAAGAAAAAAAGCATCCGACCTTAGACGATGTAATTTATCCCTTTGTGGCTTATGGTTGGAAAAAAGAAGATCAACCCAAAGCAAAAACCGTGTTAATTAAAAATGCAACGGTTTGGACAAATGAAGACGATGGCATTTTAAAAGAAGCCGATGTGTTAATTAAGGATGGAAAAATTGCTAAAGTAGGCAAAGGCTTAAAAGCTAAAGCAGACATTGAAATTGATGCCACCGGTAAACACGTTACGCCGGGTATTATTGATGAGCATTCGCATATTGCTATTAGTCGCGGGGTAAATGAATCTGCCCAACACAGTACTGCCGAAGTAAGCATTGCCGATGTTATTAATTCTGAAGATGTGAACATTTATCGTCAACTGGCAGGTGGCGTTACGGCGGCGCAATTGTTGCACGGCTCTGCAAACCCTATCGGTGGGCAATCGGGTATTATTAAGTTGCGTTGGGGCAGTAGTCCGGAGGAAATGAAAATTAAAAATGCCGATGGTTTTATCAAATTTGCTTTAGGTGAAAATGTAAAACAATCAAATTGGGGCGATCATAACCGGGTCCGTTTTCCACAAAGCAGAATGGGCGTAGAACAGGTTTTTATCGATCATTTTACCCGAGCGAAAGAATATGAAAGTGCGGGTTTAAACAAACGGAAAGATTTGGAGTTGGAGGCATTGTTAGAGATCATCAACAAAAAACGTTTTATTACCTGCCATAGTTATGTACAATCAGAAATTACCATGTTGATGCGGGTTGCCGAACAATTTGATTTTACCGTGAATACTTTTACCCATATTTTAGAGGGTTACAAAATTGCCGATAAAATGAAAGCGCATGGCGTAGCTGCCTCAACCTTTAGCGATTGGTGGCGCTACAAATTTGAAGTGATGGATGCCATACCACACAACGCGGCTATTTTAAATGAAATGGACGTAGTAACCGCCATCAATTCAGACGATGCAGAAATGGCAAGACGCTTAAATCAAGAAGCTGCTAAGGCAGTAAAATATGGTGGAGTAAGTGAAGAAGATGCTTTAAAAATGGTGACCCTTAATCCGGCAAAAATGTTACATTTAGATGACCGGATGGGCAGCCTGAAAAGTGGGAAAGATGGTGATGTGGTGGTTTGGTCGCACAACCCTTTATCGGTAAAAGCGAAAGCCGAGCAAACCTTTGTAGATGGTATTTTATATTTTGATTTAGAAGAAGACTTGAAAAAACGGGAAGCTATAGCCAAAGAGCGCAACCGCTTAATTCAAAAAATGATTGAACATAAAAAGGGTGGGGGAGCAACCGAAAGTGCCAAACCCAAAAAACAACATTTATGGCATTGCGATGATGTAGAAGAGTATCGTAATCATGATCATAATGAAGAAGATCATTAAAATTAACTTGAAAACGCAAAACGTATAAAAATCCGAATATCAAACTCAAAGCATTAGCACTTAAGTTATGGCAATTACCACATCAACACATATAATTGAGGGCAAGCATCAAAAACCAATTTTGCTCGATTTTCGGTTACCGGTTAATAATACTCCGGTTCCCGTAGTTATTTTTGTACACGGTTTTAAAGGTTTTAAAGATTTTGGTGCCTTTAATTTAATTGCTGATCATTTTGCCGAAGCCGGTTTTGCCTACCTAAAATTTAATTTATCGCACAACGGTACAACACCTGAACATCCGGTTGATTTTGTTGATTTAGCCGCTTTTGGCGAAAATAATTTTAGCATAGAATTAGATGATTTAGGAACGGTGATCGATTGGTTACATCAGTTACCCGAAAAAAGTCGTTTAGATTTAACGAAATTGTATTTAATTGGTCATAGTAGAGGTGGCGGTTTAGTGTTGTTGAAAGGAGGAGAAGACCAACGGGTGCAAAAGATATGTACTTGGGCTGCTGTAAGTGATTATGGCGAAAAATGGACTACAGCCGTTCAACAATATTGGAAAGAACAGGGTGTAATTTATGTAACCAATGGCAGAACCAAACAAGAAATGCCCTTAAATTGGCAATTGTGTGATAACTATTTAAAACATATTAATCGATTGAGCATTCCAGCAATAAGTAAACAATTAAAGCAGCCAGTATTGTTAGTGCATGGAACAAATGATCAGGCAGTTTCCTATACTTCCGCTGAACGCTTGCATAGTTGGATATCCGGTTCTGAGTTATTGACTTTGCCCGATGCCAACCACGTTTTTGGCACAAAACACCCTTGGGAAGAAAGTTCATTGCCAGATCACATGCAACAAGTAGTAGATAAAACCATTCAATTTTTCAGCAAATAATTTGATTAAAATATATGAAATCCATCATTCAGAAATTGGTATGCTTTAGTTTAATAACTATATGTGTTAGCACATTTTTTAGTTGTAAAAAAGATGATGATCAAGACCGGAGCATCAATATTTTTACTATTGAAGATGATCAATTATTGGGTAAACAACTCTCCGAAGAAATTGCCGCAGACCCTGAAATGTATCCTATTCTAGATGAACAGGAATACGAAAAAGCCTACAACCATTTGTACCGCATTAGAGATGAAATTTTAGAAGCAGACGCTATTATTTATAAAGATGAATTTGACTGGGAAACCAAAATTATACACAACGACACCATTTTAAATGCTTTTGCCGGACCCGCCGGATACATTTATGTATACACAGGTTTAATTAAATTTTTAGAATCTGAAGATCATTTTGCCGGTGTGCTGGCGCACGAAATTGCCCATGCCGACCGCCGGCACGTAACCGATCAGTTGACTTCTAATTTAGGCTTAGAAGCAATTTTAAGCATTCTGTTAGGAGAGGAAGACCCAAGCACAATAGCACAAATTGGTACTATTTTAGCCAGCCTGAAATTTACCCGAACCAAAGAAAAAGAAGCCGATGAATTTTCGGTAAAATACTTATGCAATACCGAATGGAATGCCAATGGTGCCGGTGGTTTTTTTCAACGCTTAATTGATATGGGGCAAGCCATTGGTTTACCCGAATTTTTAAGTACCCACCCTAACCCCGACAACCGGGTTGAAGCTATTAATGCGCAAGATTCTTTACTCATGTGTCCACAAGGCGGTGCATTTATTAACCGGTATGAGGATTTTAAGAATAGTTTACCGTGATTTGAAATACCAACTATCATCCAAGTGAACCTGTTCACTTGTTGTAGTAAAGTTGCCATGCTTTTGTTTACACAATAGAACAGGTTACATTGGAACAGCAATTATTTTACTACCGAAACTAAAGTTAATTAGGTATAATACTTGTGCATTGATTTTTTTTTTGAAGCGAAACTTTTTTGCATTACAGTAACACCCGTCCCGCTTTCCGCTCAAATGCCATTTGCCAACGCTGCAAAAGCCACTCAAAATGGCATAACCGCTACAATCGGGGCTAGTTTGCAAACTTCGGTTCTTCGTAGAAAGAAAAAAAACGGGAATAGTTGAAAACAGTAAAGTAATAGCCACTTTAATAAACTTGTTCCATTGGTCAATTTATTTTCTCCACATACTTAAAAAATAGTAAGTTTGCTAATGCTATTGAAGCCTCAGTTTTGTATTATGAAGCGGTTATGAAACCCCACCGAAGTTGGAAGCCTAACCCCGATAGTAGTGGTTATGCTGCCCGAAGCGTTGATTATGAAGCATAGCCGCAGCATTTGAACGGATAGCGGGCTGCCCGTTTCTAAATAGGTTTAAGGTTTCGTTTCTAAAAAAAATTGATCTATAAAAATACTTGCGTAATATATATGAGTAATGAAAACAAAAGTAGCCATACAAGGGGTTAAAGGTTCTTATCACGAACAAGCTGCTATCAATTATTTTGGTGAGGCAATTGAAGTAGTGGATTGTAAAAACTTTCCGGCTTTTTTTGAAGCCATGAATGGCAATGGGTTAGACTATGGCGTAATGGCAATTGAAAACACGGTTGCCGGCACTATATTGAGTAATTATAATTTATTAAAACAATCGCCCTTAACCATAATAGGCGAAGTTTATGTGCGCATTGAACATCAATTGATGGCTTTAGCCGGGCAACAACTACAAGATATTAACAAAGTGAAAAGCCATAACATGGCAATTTTACAATGCACTAATTTTTTTGCAGATAAAAAATGGATTGAGTTGGTTGATGCTTCTGATACGGCTTTAATAGCACAACAAATTAGCGAAAAGCAAACAAAAGGTTTGGGTGCCATAGCCAGCAAGCGTGCAGCTGAAATAAATGGGTTGGAAATTTTAGCCAACAACATCGAAAATAATTCACGCAACTTTACCCGCTTTTTTGTGTTGCAAAAACGGCTAAGGGATGATGTTTTGACTTTTGAAAACCAAAACAAAATATCTTTAGGTTTTCATTTAGATCATCGGCCCGGTAGCTTAGCTCAGGTGTTGGGCACCTTTTCATATTATCGTTTAAATTTAACCAAAATTCAATCGATGCCCTTAGTGGGAAGAGAGTGGGAATACTATTTTCATATTGATGTAGAATATGAAGAAGCTACAGTGATAAAAGATTGTATTGATGCGATTCAACATTATATTCGCGATTTAAAATATTTAGGTATTTACAAAAAAGGAAAAAAACATTGAGCAGTACTGTTACAAACTTGGCTTCGGCAAATAGAATTAGCGATGTTAAAAGCTATTATTTTGCGCGAAAGCTACAGCAAATTGCCGACATGAATGCAACAGGTGAAGCGGTGATTAACTTGGGCATCGGCAATCCTGATTTGCCTCCACCACCTTCGGTTATACAAACCTTAATTAACCATGCCAACGAGCCAATTAATGGCTATCAATCGTACACCGGCATTGTTGAATTAAAAGCTGCCATACAACAATGGTATAAAAATATATATGCTATCGACTTGCCCGAAAATACGGTATTGCCTTTAATGGGGTCTAAAGAAGGCATCTTTCATATTAGTCAGGCATTTTTAAACCGCGGTGATCAGGTGTTGATTCCCAACCCGGGTTATCCGGCGTATTCCGCCAATGCTAAAATTGCCGGTGCAGAAAGTATTGCCTATCCTTTACAAGCCAACAACCATTGGCAACCCGATTTTGATTGGCTGCAACAACAGGATTTAAGCAAGGTAAAAATATTGTGGTGCAATTACCCGAACATGCCAACCGGCGCCAAGGCAATGCAATCTACTTTTGAGCAGTTGGTGGCTTTTGGTTTAGCACACCAAATTTTAATTGTGCACGATAATCCGTACAGCTTTATTTTGAATGATAAACAATTAAGCATTTTATCTGTTGACGGTGCTTTAGAAACCGCAGTTGAATTGAACTCGCTTAGTAAATCGCATCACATTGCTGGTTGGCGAGTGGGGATGTTGTTGGCGCATCCAACTATTATTCAACAGGTATTAAAAGTAAAAACCAATATCGATTCTGGCTCTTACAAAGGCATACAATTGGCAGCGGTGCAGGCACTGTCTACTGAATTGGCTTGGCATCAACAGCAAAATGCAATCTATCAAAAAAGAAAAGCAGCCGTTTTTGAGTTAAATGATTTAATTAATTGCCGTTACGAACGCGATACTTCTGGTATGTTTGTATGGGCTAAAATACCGGCTGACCAAAGTAATGCCGAAAGCTACAGCGAATGGCTATTGCAACAAGCCCGGGTTTTTATTACACCAGGATTTATTTTTGGTAACAACGGCGACCAATATTTAAGAACTTCTTTATGTTTACCGCTCCAAAAAATTGAAGCCGCCATCAAACGCATTAAAAAAATAATTTAAATGACAGTTGCAATTATTGGTGTGGGTTTAATTGGCGGTTCTTTAGCAAAAGATTTGCACGCCAATGGTTTTGCCGATCGCATTATTGGCGTGGATAATAATAAAGCAAATGCTCAAAAAGCACTTGAACTTGGTTTGGTAGAAGCCGTGTTGCCATTAAATAATGCCATAGCTGAAGCTGACTTAATTGTGTTGACTATTCCGGTGGGAGCTATTATACCGGTTTTACATTCGGTTTTAGATATGATTAACGGCACTCAGGTGGTTACCGATATGGGCTCTACCAAACAAGCCATTATTAAAAGTGTTGCGAAGCATCCCAAGCGGCAACGTTATGTGCCTTCTCACCCGATGGCAGGTACCGAAAATTCTGGTCCGGAAGCGGCGATCTCTAATTTATATGCCAAGCGTGTAGCCATTATTTGCGATAAAGATCAATCGGCAGCCGATGCGCTTAAAATGGTTGAGAAAATGTACAAATCCTTATTTATGCAATTGATTTATATGAACGGGCTAGAGCATGATGTACATACGGCTTATGTTTCGCACATATCGCATATCAGTTCTTTTTTATTAGCCAATACGGTTTTAGAAAAAGAAAAAAGCACGGCAACTATTTTTAACCTGGCTTCGGGTGGTTTTGAATCTACGGTTCGTTTAGCCAAAAGTTCGCCCCGTATGTGGGCAGATGTATTTAGCCAAAACACCGCCAACGTTGCCGAAGTCTTACAAACGTATATTGATTTGCTGACTGATTTCAAAAGCCATATGCTTGCCGGTGATTATGAATATTTATATGAGCAAATGGAGAAGGCAAATGCGATTCGGAAGATTTTGGGATGAGTAGTTGTAAGATGAGTGTAGTTTGATAGTTGATGATTTTTGTAGATTCAATTGTAGTATAAAACGATTCATCAATTTTTAAACTACTACTGTGTTTTTGTTATATGCATTATCAAAGTGGGACGGATAACCAAAAAGTGGGGTAGTTATTTGGTAAGATCGCTTAAATATACGGAACTTTCGGTATATTTGAATGTTGGCATTAATTAGATCATCATTGTTCAAAATTCAAACTTGATTGGAAATAAATAAAAATTGAACAAGATAAAAATGGTTTTTTGTACCTTTGAAAACATTGAATATTAACAATAAAATAGAAAGCTTAAGGAGTTTATCTCAAATATTCTCAACTGCCAATTTCAATAAAATTGTTAGAAAAAAAGACTATGTTAACACTTTTGAAAGAATTGAAAAGCATACAACTTTCTCGAATTCAATAACCAATTTAGAATTATTAGATAATGTCTACAATGAGCTATTGGAATCATATCGTAGTGAATATGTCTATAAAAACGCACTTATAAATAAAAAATTAATAAAAAAATATAGTCTAAAGAATACAATTGCACTAAACGAGTTTAAGGTTGGAAATTCAATTGCTGACTTTGTTTTACTTAATGGAAAAGCAAGAATTTTTGAAATTAAAACAGGACTTGACGGATTAGATAAATTAGAAAAACAGATTTCAGATTATTATTCATTTGCAACAGAAGTATATATTGTTACAAGCTCAAAGCATATTCAAAAGTTAATAGAACTATATAAAGAAACTAAAGTTGGAATAATTGAACTAACCCAGAAAAATAGTCTTAAAGAAATTAAGCCTGCTTTATCCAAAATAGATTTATTAGACCATTCCTCAATATTCAAGTCATTGAGGAAAAAAGAATATATAACTGTTTTAAAAGCAAATTCTTTTCAAATACCAAAGGTTCCAAATACTTTGATTTTTAAAGAATGTCTTAATCTTTCAAAGGAAATTGATATTTTAGATTTTCAAAAAAGTGCAATCAAAGTACTAAAGAAAAGAAATATTGAAAATCCAGAATTATTAAAGGACAACAGAGTTCCCAACTATTTAAAACATATTTGTTATTCTCTAAATTTATCTAAACCTGAATATGAGGAATTAAACTTGTTTCTAAACAAACCAAGCAATTTATGTATTTCCCATATTTAAGAGGTAAACAATTTGAATTAATAGCATTAAGAGAACTTGGTGCACTTATGTCTTCAAAAAGTGAAAAAATTTCACCTATAATTGAACCTGTAAAAGACTCAAGTACGTTGAGAAGTACATTAAAAGAGCTTGTTCAAAAAAACATTAATTTCAATTTTATAATAAACCCTAGAGTTGGTAGTTTTATTAATTCTTTTGAGATACTTATTAAAATATTAGAAGAAAATTTGAATGGTTATACTAATTTTCAATTAACTCTAATTGTAGATAAAACAACTCAACAAGGCATTGCAGATTTAATAAAATTCACTAATCAAATCACAATAAATCATAAAAGATATACTTTAATTCATAATTCTGAAATAGGGGGAAATTCAATCGAACAGCTTAATGCTAGTTTAGCAGTTAAATATAATCTAATATACTTCTCAAAAACTAGTAGAAGGTATTACAGAGAATTTAACCAAGATACTCGAGTTAGTTTAGATGATTATTTTAGAAAGCTAGACAGAAATGCTGATTACTTACAAGTTCCTGTAAGTGACTTTTCAGAAGAATATAAGTTTTACACAGATGATAATTTTGTAGGATTTAGTGATTTTCTTACGATAGGAGATATTTATTCAGAATCAGGTTTTTTACCAAGAGCAGTTGCAATACACCTGTCTTATATTGACCAAGATAAAATAAAAATAAGGCATTTTACATCAGATTCTAATCAAGATTCATCAGATATTGGAGGGAAATTTGCAGAAGCATTACAAAAACTTGTTAATTGGTGTAATGAAACTAATATTACAGAAACAGAAGGTATTAGGATTTTTAAAGAGTTGCATAACAGAGGTCATTTTCCAGGTTTAGGTAGTATAAAGAAAATATCTACAATCAATCATATAGAATTAGTCATCAATAATATATAAGTATGAATTGTTGCACTAGTTGTTTTACAAGTTCGTATTTGACAAATATTATTCAATCGAACAAAGAAAAAGGAAATTGTAATTTTTGTGGAACAAAAAACACCAATGTTTACCTAGCAAAAGAACTATTACCCTTTTTTCGAAATATCTTTAATCTTTATAAAGCTGATGAAAACTCTAAGCTTTCGCTTTGGGATTCTATCAATCAGGATTTTGAAATTATAGAAAGTAATTGTTTAACAAATAGCGAATCTCTTTTCAAAGCTATTGCTCATTCTGAATACGCAGAGTTTTCAAGTCTTTTTGAAAATAATGTATCACAAGAGTCCAAAGAACTTTTAGACATCAAATCAAGCGAAGTTCAAAGTATTTGGGATAGATTTAAAGCAGAAATAAAACATAAGAATAGGTTTCATATTAGTAGCGCCAATTTAATAGACTTAAATGTTCTAGAAACCTTTTTTAATAGTGAGTCTTTTATTAAAATCATCAAAAAAGGTAGAAGTTTTTTTAGGTGTAGAATTTCTAATAAAACTGGATTTGAAAACAAAGATATGTGGAATCCACCAAAGAAATTTGCAAGTAGTGGAAGAGCAAATCCAAAAGGAATTTCTTATTTATATTTAGGAAGTCGGATTGAAACTACATTTTACGAATCAAGAGCGAGTTTATTCGATTACGCAAGCGTTGCTGAATTTAGATTAAAAGATGATATCAAAATATTGGATTTAAGAAATCCTGAATATGATATTATTCCTTGGTCTGAAGATGATATTATTGATATATTTTTAATTTATGGTTCATTTATCCAAACTTTACAAGAAGAAATTTCTTTACCAATTAGAAAACAAGATAAAGATTTAGACTATATACCAACTCAGTACATCTCTGAATACATAAAGTCACTTGGTTTTGATGGAGTTGAATACCAAAGTTCATTAGACAATGAAGGTTATAATTTAGCAGTTTTCAATCCTGAAAAATTTGAATGTATTGAGACCAAAGTTTATGATATAAATAGTATAAAATTTAATTACACAGAAATTAAACCTGAAAAATAACTATCCACAAAAACAAAGGCTTCAATGTGTCGGAATGACCAACAATGGAGAATTATTTTCAAGTGGAATAAAGGAAACATAAGTGAAGTTGAAATAATTGACTATCACTAAAAACAATTTAAATGAAAAGAATAGCAAGCATACATGTAGGTGAAGTGCTAAATGAAGAATTCTTAATTCCGTTGGAAATAACTGCTTACAGGTTATCAAAAGATTTAAAAATTCCACAAACAAGAATTTCGGAGATTACAAAAGGAAACAGACGGATTACCGCAGATACAGCATTAAGATTAAGTAAGTATTTTGGAAATTCAGCCAAATTCTGGCTTGGGCTTCAAGACGATTACGACTTAGAGGAAGAAAAACTTAAGAAAGAAACAGAATTAAATTAAATAAAAACACATAAAAATATTAATGCTTTATAACAGCAGCTAAAACAACATGTGGGTTTCACTTGGTATTGGAAACTTTAAAGCATCACAGCCATCAAAATTTTGTCCGAATGATTTTTTGTAGTAAATTATAAACTGTCCAAACAAAATATTGACTATTGCAGTCTGTTAGGTGGGTTTTGGGCTAAGGCAGTTTGTATGTTATTTAGCCAAACCGTTTACAAAATAAGCAGAAGAGGAGCTAATTCGTTGAAATGTTGTTTGATTTAATGATTGTATTGTGTTATTTTTACGAAACTTGATATCAAAAAAATCTATGGCATACAGTGATTTTACATTAAAAGAGTTAAAGGCAAAATTTGGAATATCTAATAAAGTATTTAATGTGTTTGATGAAATACAGCCATTAGAAGTGAGCAAAGAATTAGCAGAGGCTTTAGAATTGGCAAGGCTATTACCCGTAAGAAGTGAAAAGGCAAAATCTGAATTAATAATAATGCCAATTCTTATAGATTTAATGAAGCGAAATCAAAAGTTTTTCACAATTTATTCTGGTGATTATTTGCATGCAGATAAGGAAAAGGGATTAACAGGCGAATGCGATTTTATATTATCCAAGAACGTAGGAACTTTTGAAATTAATACTCCAATACTGACAATAGTTGAAGCAAAGAAAAATGATGTAGAAATTGGTATTCCTCAATGTGCAGCACAGATGTTGGGAGCAAAGTATTATAATGAAGATTCAGGTGATAATATTGAAAAAATATATGGATGTGTAACTACAGCAGATGATTGGATATTTTTGAGGTTAGAAGATGATAAATTAACCATTGACAATAGGAAATACTATTTAGGTGAAGTAGAAGAAGTTTTAGGAGCATTTCAGATTATAATAAATTATTACAAAGAAATATTAAAATAATGTAAACAATAACTAAGGCTTCGTTGAGTCGGAATGAAATATATACGGAACTGTGGTGGATATACTAATGTTAGCCATAATTAAAAATAACTTTTTCAAGGCATTATCGACAAAGTTGATTTAGAAAGAGTGGTTGAAAACAAGAGAGAGCAGATGATGAATGATTAAAAATTGCTAACAAAAAGCTAAAACACCATGCGGTCTCGGTCG
>CALHDG010000264.1 GCA_938023075.1 uncultured Chitinophagales bacterium | reverse complement strand
CTCTGGCTTTTCCGCACCGATAGCCAAGGCTGCGGCACGGTACAAGATACCTGCTACTACACCTTAGATGCCTATTTTGGTTTAGATACTATGGTGAGTGTTATTGAACCGGAGTTGCTCAATGTTGATTTGGTAAACGTGTTGGGCAATCCTTTTAGTGAGCAATTGGTGGTACAAAGTAATAACAATCAACTTTTCGAAATAAGCATACACAACATACAAGGTAAAACGGTTTATGAGGGAGTATTGAAAGGTGGCTTATCATTAAATACGGCTAATTGGTCAAGTGGGGTTTATGTAATGCAAGTTTTAAATGATGGTCAGCTGCTTGGATTGGAGAAGTTGGTTCGGGAGTGAAAAATTTCGACTTTCGACGTTCGTTAATCGATATTTGATATTCCAAAAAGCTTATTTTTCTGAATATCGAATATGCAACACTGAATAATGTTGAATGATGAATTGGATTTTCAATTTCCAAATTGTCATTATCTTAATTGAACGACTTTTTTGAGCGCGATGCTCATTTTATAAGGATGGAACATAGCCGGCAAGTATTACATAATTATGGCAATATGTCGTCAGCAACGTTGCCCCGTATTTGGCGAGATTTGAGTGAAGATGCATCGATCAAAAAACATACACCTATTGTATCGCTGGCTTTCGGACCGGGTTTAACGGTTTATGGCTTGGTAGGAGAGAAGATTTAAAAGCCCATTACAATTTATTGCAACGGGCTTTTGATTTTTTGGGGATGATTTGGATGTTTACTTTGTTTAGAATTAATGTTTAGTAATTATAATTGATGCTTTTTAGTACTTCTTTGAGTTTCCTTCGTGAAATTTCTATTTGTTTGTGCGTGGTGAGCAATAAACATTTTTCTGCACCACCTACATATGTTTTGACGAATGCTTTGTTCACCAAATGAGAACGATGTACCCGGACAAATTGAACTTTATTGAGCTTTTGTTGAAAATACTTTAGTGTTTTAGAGCTGATAACTGGTTTCGTTGATAAGGTGGTATGAATAAAGGTATAATTAGATACCGATTCTAACCGGATGATATCTCTGTATTTCAAAAAGCGGGTTCCATCTTCTAAACGTAATTTTATGGAATTTTTAACAGGTAAATCAACTTTTTCTTTTTGTAGGTTATCAACTTTTTTATGGTTAACAAACATTACAGAAACGTTATTTTCCTTAGCCATTTTCAATACTTCCATACATTTGTTATTTAACAATTTAAGATTTAAATAAATAACCGGTTTGTTTGTATTTGACACAATCCTTATCTTGGCTTTAATATTACTTAAGTTGTTGGTATCGGTAACTATACCGGCATTACTGTAAAGTGAAGGCGGGTGGTTTCCAGTATTTTTTAAGTTGGTAAAAGCAGTTGATGAATTCATATTATAAGAGTTTAGTAATTAATTAATCGCTTATTGTTGACCCAAATGTAAGATGGGCGAGTCTTGTAGACAATTACAATTATTTCAACTTTCGAAGGGTGTTTTCTGTTTTTGGAAAGATAGTTTAAATTTCAAGATATTGATAATCAATGATTTATATTGAATTTCAATTTACTCGTCATTTAAATTTTAACAATTAAACGGTAATTTTTTAGGAGATGGAAAACAGAAAAGTATTTAAATTTTTAAAAACCCTTAGCAAAAGGCAACTCAACCATTGTGAAGATTATGTGAATTCTCCTTATTTTAATAAGAGTGAGGAGTTGTGTTTTATATACACCATCTGCAAAAAGTATGTATTAAGCAATAGCAACAAAAATTACTATAACTACTTCGAAAGCCATTTTTCTAAAGAAAAAAAAACCATCAGTCAGAAAAATCTAGATAAATATTTAAGCCGTATTTACCTGTTAGCTTTAGATTTTGTTGGTCAGGAAAAACTAAAAGAAAAGGAGTTTTTAAAAAGCAGTTTGTTGATGGAGCATTTGATAGATGGGGATGAGTTGAACTTGTTTGATAAGATTTATGGGAAGGCAAAAGCAGAATTGAGTAAAGAGAAATTGTCGTTTGATAATTTGACAAATAAGTATTTGCTACAGAGGTTAAATGCAGATTATGAATCAATTAAAAATGAGGACAAAATAAACAAATCGAATCTTCAACAAACCGCTGATACTTTAGATGATTTTTATTTATGTCAAAAATATTACTTAGAATTAGCTAAAAAAAATATTGAAAATATTACTAATCAGAAATTTGATTATCATTTAATTGATCCGATTGATGAAAATATAAAGACTGGACAAATTAACAAAAACGTATTATTGAATTTATTAGTTAATATTTACAGGTTTAAGTCAAGTATTAATCCTACTTTGGTTGAATTTGAAAGCATTAAAAATATAGTTATAAAAAATAAAAATCAAATTAATGATGACTTATGCTATAATTTAGTTATTCTATTAAAAAATATGCTTTATCGAGTTTTTAAAGGAAAGAACAAAACATATACTAAATATATTTTTACATTGTATAGACAATTTTTAGAGAACGGACTTTTTTTTCATAAAGGTAAAATGTATTTATCAGTTTTTAAAGGTGTGGTAGATTTAGGTATTTTAAATGATGAATTAGAATGGACCAAGAACTTTGTTAAGGAACACAGCATGAAACTAACACCTAAAAATATTTCTATTGATATGAAAAATTACGCATTAGCCAGGTTAGAATTTTATGAAGGTAACTATGAACTTGCTCAAAACTATATTTCTGAAGCAAATTTTGTGGGAGTGAATTTTAAGTTAGCTCTTTTAAGATTAGAAATAATGATTTATTTTGAATTAAAAGAGTATGTTTATTTAGAGTCTTTAATAAAAAAGTTCCGGGTTGCAATAATACCGAAAAGGAGCAAACAACTTAGTGAAATACATAGAGAATTAAATAAAACTTTTATTAACTGGATTAGCAAGCTCATTAAGATTAAAACAAATGCAAATAAAGTAAATTTGAACGGAATAGAAAATGAATTTGAACCAATTGCCGTACCCAACAAGCTATGGCTATCAAAAAAAATACAAGAAGCTATTTTAAATTTTTCAAAATAGCTTCTTGTATCAGTAGTTTAGTTCATACAACTACAGCTAACATTGCAGTTTATAACATTATTTATGTTTTTGGGGCTACTATTTTCACAATGTATGCATTGGAACTCTGCCATTGTAGCAGAAGCTCCGGTATGCGAACATAGTATTTTATATGGTCTATCATTTGGTTTGCCGCAATAGTCTCCGTATCTCCATGGTTCATCATCAGAAACTATTACGATTATATTCGTTTCATGACAATTCTCCCTATATAGTACATTATTTTTAAAAGTATCCGGTGAATTACAAATAACAGAAACGCCAATTTCAATTACCTCTTCTCCGTCAAATAAACTTTGCGGTATTCCAAAAGGGTCATCATCAGGATTTACCTCAAATGTTTCTAAAATGTCTCCATTTTCATCATATACATTTATTAAAACCGAACTGGCATTTTCAGCTCCATCCCAGCTAATTGCCAGACTGTCATTATTAAAAGTAACTTCAACATCTTGTACAGGGTCGCAATCGACACATTCTGTACTTTTGGTAAATCTCACAGTGGGTCCTTGGTTGCCGGTTTCTCCACAATCTGTAAAAACGGTGTATTGGTGATCAGTTCCTGCTACAAAAGGTATGGCAATATATGGATTGGTGGTGTAATGATACGTTGGTGTTCCTCCATCAACCACATATTCAATATAATATTGGCTTACACCGGTAACTGGCTGCCAGCTTAAATAAATGTTGTTCGCATCTGCATCATCTATTGTTAAATTAACTGGTGCTGGTAAATTACAGTTGCAAGGCTCAATACGCGCACTAAAATTTGCCCCAGCTTCCACGCTAAAACCATTATTCAACCTAACATTTTGCCCGGCTTTCAATTCAACAATAGTGCTGTTCTCCACGCTCCCGGCAGATTCAACCCTAATATCCGCATGATAAGTATCAGGTAATATCGATGTTTCATCTAATATAATAACAGATGGGCAATATACTCCAACATTGGAACAACACGCTGCTTCACATAGTAAATTATCATAACCTGATGAAAGTTGCTCAGGTATTAAACTTAATCCATCTGATATGCTAAAGGCTTCATCTACAGGCAGGTTAACGGCAATCTTGCTAAATTTTAAATTGTGATAGCAAGCTGCTTCTGCAACCAATCCGTTTAAATTTAATTTATTTTTATATACAAATTGATTAGTAATAAAAAGTGTTGGTAAAAGTACTGTCAGATCCAACAATCTATCGTGACAGTAACCAGTGCCTTGTATTGAACCACAAATCAATTCAATATCATTTATTTTGGTTTCTGTATTGTTTTGTTCATAATAATGCTTACTCCAAATGATTTGGCCACTTAAATCAAATTTAGTAAGGTATGCTTTGGGTCCAACTGTATTTCCAATAGTAATAACAAAGTGATCTTCAATTCCGGTTTGTCCGGTGGCATATAAGTATCCATCAGAAAAATCTAAATCAAGTAGCGATTCTTTTCGATTGTTGTCTTTTTCATAGATATTTAACCAGGTATTGTAAGCTGAAAAATATTCAACAGGGGCAAGTATATGAGTCAACTCAAATTCGCCTAACCATGTTTTACCACTTATTTGAGTATTAAAATCACTAAAAGTACCTGTTTCACCAGCCACATAAAATTTATTATTATAATAGGCTAACCTTTTTGCAGGGTCGGTGGTAAACATATTTCCATCAACATCAAATGTATTGGCGGTGCTGTAAGCTCTTCCAAAACAATCAATGCCCAACAAAAAAGCCTTATTATTTACAGAACCACAAAGTAAAAATGAACTTGCGCAAGTAGCCGTTGTGCCTATTCTTCCGCTGGTTTCTATAATATCATATACAAATACATTATCGGAATTTATAATATTTATACTGATTTGATTGTGCGAAAAACCAAATTCGGTACCCAAGCGTTGTGTATAAACCGTGTAGGCATACCGGTTGATGCTTTCCGATTGATTAACCAACAACATATAACCACCATTTAGGTCAGGCTCTATTTTTATGGCATATTCATTAGAGTTGTTAATTTCCGGAACTATTCTACTATGATATTCAATTGGTGCTAAACTGGTACTATTTACATTCAGCAAATACACACTATGATTATTGGCTACTCTGGTATCAAAAAATAACAAAAACTCATTGTTGGGTTTGTCTAAAACAATTTGAACATTGCTTACAAAATCACCTTGTATGGGGTATTGCTTTTTATCGAAAACAACTCCATTTGCATCCATTTTTTCGATGAACAAACTTACCTGGTTGCCTAATTTGGTGTAGCCGGTTATTACTCTTGTACCGTCGTTCAAAAATAATTGATCATAAGCCACATCAACAGAAGTGCTATCTATGTGCAAATTTTCTTTGCAAGCGTAAGTTTCCTCAAATGGAATGGAGGGGCAGTCAATAGTGAAAAACAAAGGTGGTGTTACATCCCATACCGGACCTACCGCAAGAATCACTGTATATATTTTACCACAAGTTGGTTCGGTTGTTGGAAAATACGAAGACACATCAATGGTTGCAGAAGGTGGTGAATTGGCTACCCAATCACTAATATAATCTTTCGTAAAAGACCAGCTATTCAAGTCAAATTCTGCAATTCGTAGATGGTAATCTGTTGCACCTGATGTGCAAGAACCATCCAATAAAACATTATCGAGACATTCAAAATGATACACGTCACCAGGTCCGAAAAATGAATTTTCTTGCGTTATGGTAGTATAATTACCAGTAATAAAATTGGCGCATGCTGTTTGTGCTTCGGCAGTTTGAAAAAATATTGAAAGTAAACTTAAACATAGTAATAATTTTCTCATTTTCAAGCGTTTTAAAAGTTTAAATAAATTAATAAAGCAGTAATTCGTTTTCATTTTTTTTTGGTTTAGATGTTGAACAAAGATATATTCGATTGTGAAAGTAGAATATATGTTATTGCTTACCAACCACAATTATTAAACGGTAAGAGGAGTAAGGTAAACGGTTAAATTGGGGTACAAATTGGGGATTATGGTATTACAAAAAGAAAGGACACCAGCAAAAACCGGCATCCTTTCCATTACTGCTTTACTTAATTTGTAAAGTGCATTTTATATAATTAACAGCCTTGTAACAGCGTACTATTTTGTACAATAAAATTGGCTGGACAAGTTGTTCCAACTTGGTAGGACTCGCAAATTAGGTTGCCTTGACAATCGTAATAGGAAGTTACTCCGTCGCTCACCAAACAAAAATCAGTAACAATAAACACACATTGATTTTGGTAAAGCCCTCTTGAAATGGCATAATTCGGATCGTCTACAAATGGTTGTAACCAAGTTAAGTCGTTTAATGGATCGTCGCAACAACAGCAAGGCTCAATGTCTGCGCTAAAAGTGGCACCTGCTGCGACTTTAAAACCTGTATTTAGACGAATGTTCTGCCCGGCTTTAAAATCCACATTACCAGTTGATGACACTGTACCTGCCGATTCTAATTTTTGAGCTGCATGGTAAATGTCATCTAAAATGGGAACATCGTTTTTTATGATGATGGGTGGGCAAGGATTACGATTGGGTTCAATACAGTTAAATACTTGAACATCTCCGCCAATACCTTTGGCATCTGTAGTAACCGTCATTGGGCTATATGGTATAACCGCGCAAATATTTTTTGGACATCCGGTTGCATATTCAGGGATAACTGCTATTCCATGAGGACCCAAGTAGTTAAGCATATCCGATGAAGATACTAAATAGTCAATCGTACCATCTTGCCGTTGATAATATGTAACTCCTCCATATTGGTCGTCTTCAACATTAGAATCTTGAGTTGCACAGAGTTGAACATTATTGGAGTATAGACCTGTAGTTGTATTTTGCGATACTATATAGCTCGTTCCATAATGATTGCATGCGTGAGAAAATGGAGAAGAAACATCAATACTTTTCCTCAAACCAACCATTAAGTCTCCGTTTGGTAGAAATTCTAAATCAGATATTGATAGTTTTCCTAAAGGAGGTAATGGAAATGATTGATGAAAGGTTGGGGAAGCAGTGCTAAAACCACCAGAGGAGGTAAGTGCTATTGAATATAAGTCTGGTCCATTGAATAATGTTCCAAAAAATAATTCAGTACTTGTTAAGTTTACATCCAATCCATAAGGAATAGGATCAATTGGTAAGCCAGGCAAGTTATTATCAAGTGTAAATGGGTCAAACCAGTCTATTATGCTTCCATTCATTGCAATTCTATAAATACGACCATCTTCCCAATTGGCAGCAAACATCTGATGATGAATTTCATCATATACAATGTTACCTAATGCGGGTCCGGTTGTTCGTGTAACTGGCGGAATTCCTGTTAATGAGTAACAAGGAGTATGGTTAAATGTAAATGCCTGTTGAGGAAGTACAGTGAATACATTTGCCTGTCCGGTAAGTCGGTCAATTTTATATATAGTGCCTGCTGCGCTTAAATCATTTGCACCGCCACCTATATCACCATATCTCAAAATTGCCTGTCCAAGTTTAAAAAATTCGGAAGGATAATTGGCTGATGCGGCTGCATATACATTACCATCCCGGTCAATGGTTAAGCCAAATACATTACCGATTGAATCTACTACCCATGATGGGTGATGATAGTCTCCTACGCTCACTTGCTGACGTGTAGTATTGCCTTGTATTACCGGATCTACCACGTCTATATACCCTAATGTATAATTGGGAGACATTGAGGTACTGGTGCCACATGTAATAGCCGCTCTATAATTAGATAATATACCCAGTTCAGAAACATCACAATCAAAACATTCTGGCAAAGTAATATTCAATATTTCCCTTTCAACACAACAAGAATCTAAAGCAACATTATTAAATCTAAATTCTAAACTAATCACATCTCCTGCTTGTGGATTTACACCAATAATTTGTACTGTTTCGCAAAATGGGGTTGTAGAAGTGATTGGGAAATCGCCTGGATTAGAGGTGTTATTCCATAAATATTGGCTCAAACCAATGGAAGGTGGAGTAGAAGATAGTTTGGCAATATCTAATTCATCCGCCATAAACAAAGGGGTTGAATTGTTGGCGACACAAAAATCTAAATAATAATCTCCATTATCATCACAGTAAACATTGTGTTCAACTATATCTATACAATTTGTACAATCTGGTAATGTGATGCGCAAAGTATCCATTCTGTCGTGACAGCAAAATAAAGTTGAATCCATCTGATGATAGCCATTCGCACCAAAAATAATATCTACCTGTTTCGGATAAGGACCGGGTGGAACATCATAAATATCAATACATTGATTAGTAGATGTTTGTCCCGGATTAATTGGGGCAACAATCGCATTTACAGTAGTTGGCAATATAATACCGGTTGCAGGATTTACAACGGTGAATTGTAAGGCGTCTAATATATGATTAGTGGTTAAATTAGTTACCTGATAAGTGAACTTGAATTGACCATAATTTAATGAATCACATTCTACACTAATTTCTGTTACTGCAACACATCCTTTATCGGTAGGTGGTAATTCACAATTTGTAACAAACTCTTGTTCACAATCTACCAACTCATTTCCATTAATATCAAAATATTTGATGGTAAATGTTTGGTTGGTTGCTAAAGTGCTACTATTGCCAAAACAAAATTTTAAATAGCTGTTGGTATTTCCATTAGGTAGCAAACTACCATTGTTGTTTATTGTTAATGATGTTGAAGTATAATTAGCCAAGTTTAATGAAGTAGATATTGAATTTTGATCAAAAAACACACTTGATGGATTGGTAATATCTATTTGAATAGAAGTTGCCTGAGAGCTTACACTAACATTGCTTAAATCTAACATAAAACAGCAAGGGCAATTTTCTTGTGTATCTACCCGTATTGTTGATGATATTTGACAACCAGAGTCACCACAACAAGCCAACTCACAAACTAATTCTTCTCCATAACCCGGTCTGTCGCCTTCACGGCATTCGCCATAAGGCTGAGTTTCTACCAATTCAACAGCTACTTGCCTTTCAATGGGTTCAAAATAAATCTCTTCATAACAGGAATCTCCAGCAAGCGCACCAGATAAATTGGTTTTGTTGCGATAAGTATCAAAGTTTCGGGAAGCAACATAATCAACTGGAAATTCTGGATCATTAATCCAATATCGTTCATTACATCCGCCAACTCCATAAATGGCACCGCAATATAATTCAATATCACAAATGTGAGATTCGGTATTAGAGTTTTCAAAGTATTCTTTTGACCAAATAGGATTGCCAATTAAATCAGTTGAAAAGATATACGCTTTAGGTCCAATGATATTACCATTAACTGATATTACAACATCTTCTATTTCAGTTTGTCCAGTTAAATATAATAGTTCATCAGAGTAATCTAAATCAACAAGTGATTCTTTTCGTACACTATTTTTCTCATACATATTTAACCAGATTAAATTAGCTTTAAAGGCATCGTTAAAGGAAAATGAACCAAGCCATATTTTGCCGCTTATACTTCCATTTGTTGAAAAAATTGAACCAGTTTCGCCAGCGATATAAAAATTTCCATTATAATACTGAATACGTTTAGCCGGGTCTCTGGTAACTTCATTTGCATCTACGTCAAAAATGTTAGCATTGGGTTGTATTTCTCCATTACAATTTAAGCCTACTATAAATGCATTATTATCTACTGAACCAATAAGCAAATAAGATGTTTTATCAACGCAACCTAAATCATTTATTCTACCACCGGTTTCTATAATATCGTGACTAACAACTGTTTTGCTGTTATTAATTTGGATATAAGAGGGACAATAGAGATACGAATTAGTTTTGTCAACCATTACTACATAACTTTTTGTTTCTCCCGGTATTACTTGATTAACTACCAGCATATATTTATCATTCAAGTCATCCTCAATTTTTACAGCATATTCTTGCGAAAAATTCCCTATATCATTAACCAAAGGTCCGTAATATTCAATAAAAGTGTTGAGTGTTCCGTAATCAATTCTTACAAAATACACATCTCTGTCACTGCCGATTCGGGTATCAAAAAATAAGACATATTCATCGGTCTGTTTGTCATAAATTATTTGAACATTTAAAACGTCATCGCCTTGAATAGGATAAGAATGTTTGCGTATTGTATTTCCAGATGGATCAAGTTCTTTAATAAAAAGTCGCATATGATTACCAATGTAGGTGGTTCCTGTAATTACTCTGGTACCATCATCTAAAAGTACTTGATCGAAAGCTTTGTCAAAGGTTTCTGTATGGTTCGGATACAATATGTTTTCTTTGCAGGCATAGGTTTCTTCTAAGGGAATATCTTGACAATCAATTGTAAAAAACAATACATCTGCAGGATTCCAGGTTGGCCCTTCTACAAAACCGACTGCATAAATTTTTTCGCAGGTGGGTTCGTTTGGAGGGAAATAATCAGAAACACTAATGATGGAAGGTACCGGACCTGATTCCCAACCTCCATAAAAATCTTTTGTCCATGTCCAGGAATTTAAATCAAATTCGGCAACCCGCATATGGTAGCTTGCTGCACCAATTGAACAAGAGGGGTACAACAGAATATCATCTATGCAATTGAAGTGATAAACATCTATTGGACCGAAAAAAGAGTTTTCTTGGGTAACGGTATAAGTACCGGCAACAAAATCTGCACAAGCGGTTTGTGCTTGTACCAATTGAAAGGTTCCAAAAAATAAAGTTAAGATCAGTAAAAAAAATTTCATTTTAAAGGGTTTAAAAAGTTTAATAGGATAAAAGAGGTAATCATTCGTTTTCATCTGTTTAAATTTTAGAAGTTTGAAATGTTGAATTGATGGTGAAAGTAGATGAAGTAAATTACCTATTGCATTACAATTAGTAAACGGCAAGTACAGTCAGCTAAACGGTTAAGTTGATGGCTGTTCGGTATAAATATGTGGCAAAAAAGTGTACTTTTACCCAATGATAGTCAAGCACATCATAAAAATTTATAGCCGCTTATTTAAAGCCAGTTTAGGAACCTTTGGTTTGTTCAGCAAAGATTTTTTAACCACTTTGGGTGTACCTTTTTACTTGTTGTTTACCCACGTATGTTTTTGCTTAGATAATTTGTTTTTCCCTGGTTATAAAAAAGTAGAAATCAAAAATCCTATATTTATTATTGGACATCCACGTAGTGGCACCACCTTTTTTCATCGCTTAATGATTAAAACGGATGATTACCTCAACTTTATGTCGTGGCAATTGTTTTTTCCTTCTATTACTTCGCGGAAATTGATTAAGCCAATTATTGATCGTAAAATTGCCAAGGGTAAAGCGGTAATTTTTCCACCCGAAACGGGACATTACAGCCGGCTTGATTTGCAGGAGGAAGAAGAACAATTGTTTATGCATAATTGCGATTCGCAGTTTACGTCTATCATCTTTTCATTGGGTTTTGGTAAAGCCGATTTTGATGAACTTTTATTTAATGATGAACAAAAGCATCAACCTAAATCTGTTGAATTTTTTAAGAATTGTTTAAAACGACATATATATTATACCGGTAAAAAACAGGTGATGGCGCGCTGCAATTTTTCGGGTATGCGCATTTTACATTTGGCAAAAGCCTTTCCCGATGCCAAATTTATTTATTTTTATAGAAATCCTATGGAGTCGATTCCTTCACATTTGTCGCTTAACCATAGTGTGTTTGACTATAAATGGGGTTTAGATAAAATAGGGGAGGAGCGCATGCAAATTTATATTAACCGGCGTTACCGGTATAACGTAACTTATTATAAGTATATGGAAAATGTGTTGAATAACAATGAAGCACTTAAAGAGAGGGTTATGCAAATTCATTATCCTCAATTGTTAGAAGATTTTGAGGCTACGATTAACCGTGCTTTATCTTTTATGAATGTAGAAATAAGTGATGAGTTAAAAAAAGCCATTGACGAACAAGCCGAAAAACAGAAAAGCTACCAACGCAAGCATAAAGTTTACGAATTATCTAAATTTGGCTTATCAGAAGAACAAATACGCAAAGATTTAGATTTTATGTTTGAAAAGATCAAGCGATAATCTTGAATGTTATCGATTATCTGTTAAACAATCTTACAAAAATAAATCAACTCGTTTAAAAACCACTGATAATTAGTATATTAGCGCAATAATTTAATTGCCTAATGAAGTTTTTGTGGAGTATAATAATCGTACTGCTACTCGCTACTTGTAATAATAAATCCAATGATAATCAAATTAATCAAGAAAGTAATGCATCTTTAATTGAGCCTCAAAAATTAAGCAGTGAAGCAGGTTTGTTATATTTTCAAACCATCCCTAACAAAGCAGAATTTGGTGCGCCACTTCCAACATTTGAGAAGATGGATGAGGAAGATAAAACAACTGAGCTCACTCCTAAATGGTATACCTATCAAAAGGGTATTGATACGGCGGTTTACATTACAGGCACTATAAAAGGCAAAGCTGAACCACATATTAAAATCATTCAACCTCATTTATTTAAAAGAGATGTGGAGCAAACTATAGCGGTCAATGATCAAGCCTTTGAACAATCGATTACGATAAAAAAAGCCGGTTATTATAAACTTCAACATCGAAAAAATAAATATGATGTTTTTTTAACACCCGGCGACTCGATCAATTTAGTAATAGACCATAGTACCGATGAAGGCTTAAAATTTACCGGTAAAACTCAAGATGCCAATAACTATTTACGGTGTGCATATTTGCAAGATAAAGCGATGAAGGTAAATGAGGTGGATATGGTCAATCAAAAATTTAAGAAATTTAAAAAACAGGTTAATGGATTAAAAGCGGTGCGAGCGAATGATTTTGAAACTTTATTAGCACAAGATGGTGTAAACCTTTCGGAAGATTTTGTAGAACAGGAAAAAGCCAACATTCAATTTGCATGGGCGCGGAAACATTTAAAATATCAAAAAACGAACATTGATAATCCAAGAGCAACTTTAACAAGTGATGGAAGATATTTTAACGAATTAAAATTTGATGCTGATTATTTTGACATTTATCATTACCAAAAATTTCTATACGAATATTTTGATTTTTTTAGTAAGAAATATTTAAACGATACCTATGGCAAAGATGGTAAATATGAATATACACCAGAAGAAAGAGCCCTAAAGCGGTACAATCGTATTAATTTTTTGTTTAAAGATGCCCAAATTAGAGAATACCTGAAAGTGCACTTGGTGTATGATATGATTGAGCAAACTAAAAAACCCTTGGTGAATCCTTTGGTGAGCAAATTGAAAAAAGATGTAAAAGACAAAGAATATTTGGCGATGATTAGCCGTCATTACCATCAACATGTGCCTATGGATGATGGTGTTTTTGCACCTGATTTTGTGGTGAAAGATCAATTGGGGAATCCTTTAAAATTGAATGATTTAAAAGGTAAATGGGCATACATTGCAGTTTGGGCTACATGGTGCGCACCTTGTAAAATTGAACAACCGCATTTAGAAATTCTTAAAAAAGAATATGCTGAAAATAAAAATATTGAAATATTTAGTGTGTCTATTGATGAAGAACCTTATAAATGGCGGAATGCTTTAAGAGAAAGACAAATTACTGCACCACAATACATCGCACCCGGTAATTGGAATTCTTCTTTTGCAGAAGCCTTTGATTTGAGAAGTGTACCAAAGTATATATTAATTGATCCGGAAGGGCAAATTAATGATCTATCTACTTCCAAACCTTCTGCTGATATTCGTTTGAAATTTGATGTTTTAGGGATTTAATTTCTTGATGCGCGTATCAAGCGCTTGGAATTGATTTAGTCCGTGCTTAGTTTCAAGGAAAAAAAACTTTTTGCAGAAAAAATTCGATAAGTTTATCAAAGTGGTTGATACTTTCCGGTTTTTGAGTGCCCTCTTTTTTTATCTTTCTACGAAGAACCGAAGTTTGCAAACTAGCCCCGATTGCAGTGGTTATGCTGCCTTAAGCGCAGGATTTTGAAGCGTTGGCGCAGCATTTGAGCGGAAAGCGGGACTGCCCTAAATTAAAAACCTAATCGTTTCGCTTCAAAAAAAATTTATATAAAACTGTAAACTACTTTATGGTTTAGATAAACTCGACAAAAAATTCTTAAAAAACAATCTTCCCAAAGCGCATTTTGCGGGAACGATCACCATAAATGATGAGCTCGTTTTCAGCAACTTGTAAAGCAATTTTCGGACGCATATATACTTCACTTTCGGCAAAGCGAAACAATTTGGCTTTCTTTAAATCGCCCTGTAAATTTAAAATTGCCATCACCATTACACCGTCGCGGTTAATAACAAAGGGATGGGTTTTATCTTTTCTGGCATTGTCTTTAAACAGGTTTTTAGGATTGTCGTTGTAAAAGAGGTAAATTTTATTGCCAATAACTGCCGGTTGATAAGAGGAGTAATATCCATTATCGCCGCTAGTAGTTTGTTGTTTCGGTATTTTGCTTGCCCACTCAATATTGCCATCGGGATTAATATTAATTATAATAATATCGTTGTAATGATAATTATTCACTACCTCGCGGCGGTTGTTGGCATACGGGTCGGAAGCAAAATTAGCAGTACGCGAATACGTTGAGATATAATATTGCTCCGCCAGTAGCACCACACCGCCATCATCTCTTAAAATTAAGCGATCTAAATCATACTCATACAACTCCACAGCTTTGCCTTGTTCTGATCGCCTTCTCAATCTTTTTTCCTGTCGTTCTGGTACTTCAGTTACAATAAAGTTGATGTCGAAGGGTTTATGTTCTTCCACTTCAATAGCTGTTTTAGTATTGTTTAATTTTATATAATAAGAGCCTTTAATGCTTTTAGTGCCTTCTTCTGAGTAAAATCCGGCACCAATAATATCTCCATTTTTAGTAAAAGCCAACTGTAAATCGGTTATAAATTTTTCCTCGAGGGTCATTTCTATATCGTTCAGTTTAGTGTCTTCGTTTATCAATCCATCATAAAATAAACGGAAGGTATAATTGGGTTTTCCAAAAGTGGTCATTTCTCTGCGGTTGCCTTTGTATTCTACCCCCAAAACCATCACTTGCCCACTATTAGAAACATCATAATCTTCAATTTCCATCAGGCGATCTTTAACCGGCAGAGCATGCACGCGTTGATTAGTTTTCTCTAAATCTTCATTAAAAATGGTATAGCCAACCTTCTCATTTTCGTTGCGTTTATTGGGTAAATTGTAAATAACCATCAGTTGAGTACTGTCTCTCGAAATTCTGAAATCTATGGCAGGCATACCCAAAGTCCAATCGTATTCAAATTGATAGACCTTAATTTTTTCTTTAGTCAGCGATAAGAAATTTTTATCTAAACCTCTTAAAAAGAATTGGTGTAGTTTTTCTCCCCTATCTAATTTAGTTGTCAATAAATACAATCGATCTTGAAATTGAAAGATATCCTGAACTTCTTCTTTCGACCCTTTTAACAGCTTTTGCAAGTCTGCCGTTCCAGCAGTTTTTAGTTGGCGGTTATACTTTTCTATAATGTATTTGGTTCTGTTTTCTTGCCCGAAGGTAGCCATAATAGAGGTGGGTTTTACCTTCTTAACAAAAAAGGAAGTTGCATCATAAGCCACAATCTGTTGAATGTTTGAACTTCTTGAGGTACGAATTATTTCTCCCCATTTAATGTTGACGTTGGTTTTTTGAGCCTCCATAAAGTAAGAGGTAGTAAGTAATACCAATAAAACGATATATCGCATGATGTGAAAATACGATAAATTTTTATAACAGAAGGAAGAATTTGAAGGAAGTAATCCTGAACTTTTAAAACAAATACATTTAGCTCAATATGATGATTTTTAAAATATTTTAATTAGGATTATTAATGCAAATAAATTTGACGAACTCTTAGCTATGGAATATGGCAAGGTAGGAACAGCAAAGGAACGATGAGAAAATAAATTGATCAACTCTGATAAAGTCATTTTTTTGATAGACGAGTTGAAAAACTTAGACTTAATGGGGCTTAGAAGAAGCTTTTCAAGGAAGTATATCGAAAAATGGCAAAGACAGAAATGTAGTTTTATTTTTGTAACATTACTTATTAGTTTTTGACCCAATTCATATGAAAAGAGCAATGAAACTAGCTAAATATTATAAAATTGATTGCAGACCTTCGCCAACTAAAACAACGATGTATAAATTGACAAAAACAAAAATTAAACAACTTTTATATGAAACCTTTTATTTTAGTTTAAGAGAACCGATAAGTGTTTTTTGACTGAAACAGAATTAAAAACGAAAACACTGTATAAATAAACATTAAAACGTATTTTACATTAATCATTATTAATGAAAGAAACAGATTTTATAGCCGCATTAGATTTTTTAACAACTGAACAAGGCGGTCGAACAGGATATGCTCAATCTGGATATAGACCACATATTGAATTCGACAAGTATCCTGAATACCTTACCTCCGGACAACAAACCTTTATTGGACAAGATATTGTGCAACCTGGCGATAAGGTGATGGCAGAAATAGCAATTTTAAGTACTAAATATTTTGAACAAAGACTCTTTGAAAATATGCGATTTAAATTTTGTGAAGGCAGTCGGGCTGTTGGTTTTGGAAAAATAATTGAAATTGTAAATCCTGATTTGAAATTGAAATCTGATACAGATCAAAAGACAATCAACTTGAATTTATATCCGACTGATATACTAAAAAGACTTGAATCTGATTATGGAAAAAATTATGGGGAAGCGATAAGAAAAATTCAAATGCTAATAATTTCTAACAAAGAGCTTAGGAGTAATAGAATTATTAGAGCAATTATATACTTGGGAAATAACGATATCGTTCAATTGGAAAAAATTATTGAGCTTGCAATGATAGATTGGAGAGACCTACTTATGCAAGCAGAATATGACAAAAATGTATAATAGAGTTGAGATTAATAACGAAATAAATATATACTTCAGAAATGGTAAACTTAAGATTCCTTGGTTTATCGTGACTGATCAAAAAAGATAATAGTGACTTGTTTATTACAAAAAAACCATAATCAATCAAAAAAGATAAAGGTAAAAGTATATTTCTTCTTAAAAAAGAAGCAAACTAAAGTATAACAAATATGCAACCAGGACAAATAGTTATCATAGCATGGTTAATTTTTGCAATTAGCTTCATTTTTATATGCTTAATCAAAGGTCAACGATTATTAAAGAAGTTTCCAAACCTGAATAAGTCAGCGTTTGAATTTTCTGAAAATTCTGTATCAGGATATGCTACACAATCATTCAAAACAAAAATGGGCGGTGCGAGAAAGGTGTTAAGAATTAGGGTTACCTCAGATGAACTATGGATAAGCACAAATTACCTTATAGCTGTAATTGCTGAAAGACATGACCTAATCCATAGAATTCTTATTAAATCGCTCTTATCTGTAAAAAACGAAAATAAACATATAACTGTTGTATTTGAAAAAGACGGAAAAAGGAAAGAAATAGTTCTTATGAGTAAAAGGCAACAAGAACTTGTCCAATTGTTAAATAGTAAAATGACTAAAGCACCATCAAAATAAAAACATGGTACAACAACTAATAATCTTAACTTCGCAGCATGTTAAAATCGGGCAAAACGCAACAAGCGGTATTAGAAAAATTGAAGATTGAAAAGCTCAATGCCATGCAAGAAGCGGCTCACTTGGCTATTCATTCCAATAAAGAGGTGGTTATTTTGTCTCCAACCGGTACCGGTAAAACGTTAGCCTTTTTATTGCCCCTTATGCAAATGTTAGATGCTAAAGAAATTGCCATTCAAGCACTCATTTTAGTACCTGCCAGAGAGTTAGCCTTACAAATAGAACAAGTTGCCAGAGAAATTGGAAGCGGCTATAAAATACATGCCTTATATGGTGGCAGACTGATTAAAAAAGATAAAGCAGATTTAAAAAACCACCCAGCTATTATTATTGGTACGCCCGGTAGAATTGCAGATCATTTACGAAGAGAGCAAATGCAAGTCGATCAACTAAAAATTTTAGTGCTAGATGAATTTGACAAATCCTTAGAAGTAGGTTTTGAAAATGAGATGCGTTTTATTATTGAATCCTTACCCGGCAATAGAAAAAACGTGTTGACTTCTGCTTCCAAAGCATTAGAGATTCCCAATTTTGTTGGTTTGCATCAACCCAAATATTTAAATTATTTGCAAGATGGTGTACAGCAATTAAGCCTCAAACTTCTACTTTCACCAGAAAAAGACAAATTACAAACCCTGTTGAAAGCCCTTTGTCATTTGGGCGATCAACCCGGTATCATCTTTTGTAATTACAAAGATTCAATTGAGCGATTGAGTGATTTTTTACACCATCATCACATACCACACGGTTGTTTTTATGGAGGTTTGGAACAGCGGCAACGAGAGCGGGCATTAATTAAATTTAGAAATGGCACCCATCGCTTACTAATTGCAACCGACCTCGCTGCCAGAGGTATTGATGTACCCGAAATACAATTTATCATTCATTATCATTTACCACAAAGAGCGGTTGAATTTACGCATCGCAACGGACGAACTGCCCGGATGCATCAACAAGGCACTGCTTTTGTGTTAAAATGGACACAAGAAATGTTACCTGATTTTATACAAACCGATGAAGTAGAATCTTTAACCGATCAAGCTCCACCAAAAATTCCTTATTGGTCTACCTTGTTTATATCCGGTGGAAGAAAAGATAAAATATCCAAAGGCGACATTGCCGGTTTTTTCTTTAAACAAGCCAATTTACAAAAGGAAGAATTAGGAGTAATTGAATTGAAACAAGACTGTGCCTTTGTGGCAGTACCCCGTAAAAAAGCCCGGCAACTTATTCAACAACTCGATCAAACTAAACTAAAAACCAGAAAAGTCAACATTCGACAGGTTTAAAATTCTAAGGAAGAAATTCCATAACGCTATAAAAACACTTTGAAAATTTTAATTAAATTTGCTGCATAAAATTTATGAAGATGCAATATAAAAATGTACTACTTTGTTCAACACTTGCGCTACTTTTTATTATAACCGCTTATGCTCAAAATACGAGCGAAGCAGAAGCTTTATACGCTAAAGCAGAGCAGGCTTACGAAGCTAAAAATTTTGAAGAAGCAGGCGACTTGTTTGCCAAAAGCTATCAAACAGCAGAGCCGGAATCAAGAGTAGCGCAATATGCCTCTTTTAATGCCGGATGTTCCTACGCTTTAGCAAAAGATAAAAAAAATGCCAACCGATATGCGGCAATTGCCTATGAAAAAGGCATGTTTCAATTTGAAACCGATAAAGATTTCGACTATATTAGAAATACACGCAAGTTCAAAAAATTGCTAAAGGCTGCCAATGAGGAATTGGAAACTTTAAAAAGTGGTGCTTCTTTAATGCCAAAAACGTATTTGCCTTCTACATATAATAAAGATGAAGCGGCTCCTTTAATGGTTTTATTGCATGGTTATGGCGATAACCCCACCAATATGATTGAGCTATACAAACCCTTAGCAGAAAGCAAGGGATTGGTTTTAATGGCTTGCCGGGCAAGTGAAATTTCGGGTAGAAACAGTTTTTACTGGGATTTTGAAAACCGTAAAGCTATTGATAAAATTAGAAAACACATTGAAAGTATAGTTGGTCGTTTTAATATTGACAAAGATAATATAATACTAAGTGGCTTTTCGCAAGGCGGTTATTTATGTTACGATTTTGGTTTAAAAAATGCTGATCTGTTTAAAGGTTTAATGCCGGTTGCCGGTTCCATTCCTAAAGAAATAACCCTGTCGCCTAATGCCAAAAAAGATTTAAAGTTGTTTGCTTTTGTGGGATTAAAAGAATCCAAAAAGTTTCTGGATGCTTATGAAAATTTAGATGATCAATTAGATGAAATGGAAGTTCCCTATTATCTGCATTATTCCAATGTAGGGCACAAATATCCTGACAATACTCAAGAAGCTTTGATTATGGCTTTTGATTGGTTGATGCAAGAATGATCGTTTCGCTTCAAAAAAATAAGCATAAAACAAAGTGCTGTTGAAACAAATTACTGACGACAGACAGGCTGAAACAAGTTGAAAATTATTGGCATAATCCCTATTTTGCTCTATCTTCGAATCCAAATTATACAATTCAATGTCAATACTTACACGTATGCTTAAAGCTAATTTTGCTCCCTTATTAATTCTTAGTATGGTGTTGTTCTCCTTTTCAGATATTAAGGCACAAGTGGGTGCAATTTTATGGGAAGATAACTTTGATACTTTTGATACTTCGGTTTGGACCAAAGACGAAGGCGATGGCTGCAATGTAGGGATATGCGGTTGGGGCAATGCTGAGTTGCAATGGTATTTAGCCAACAATGTAAATATTGAACCCATACCGAGCGAGCCGGGCAACAATGCCTTAGTATTAGAAGCCCGAAATCAATCGGTGGGCAACAACAGTTTTACTTCGGGAAAAGTAATTACGCAAGATAAGTTATCGGTACATTATGGCTTAATTGAAATACGCGCCAAAGTGCCCGATTTAGATACCGGATTGTGGCCCGCCTTGTGGATGTTAGGAACGGCAAACTTAACTTGGCCCGCTAATGGTGAAATTGATTTGATGGAGATGGGACACAAGCAAAGCTCGCGGGCAACTCAAGGATATCCCAACTCGGATGTAAATAGTTATGTAGGTGCCAATGCCATTTTTGCTAATGCCGATGGTTCGTTTGGCAGCATTTCGTGGGATGTTGGTTTTAACAATCCCTATGTAGCCAGTTCGCCTTTAACGGATCGTTTTGTAATTTACCGGTTGTATTGGGAGCCGACTCAAATGCGATTTACCTTAGAAGATAATGGTGTAGAATATGATTTGTACGCCGCACCCTTGCCGTTTGATGCCAGTGGAAACTTATCGGAATTTACTAAACCATTTTATTTGCTGATGAATTTAGCGGTTGGCGGAAATTTGACCGATGCGGCAACCAATGCAGCAATTACTGCTCCGTTGCCCGGTAAAATGCTGATTGATTATGTTAGAGTGTACAAATGGAATGGGCACGGCACCGTGGAAACTGATTATGCCGCAGTGCAAGCACAAAGCGGCACCTTTGGTGTTTATACCGAAAACACACCAACTTCTAATGAATTGGCTTTTGGTACGGATGGCGAAATTTATGTTTGGGGCGGCACCTTACAAGGAAACAACAATTGCACAGCTCCCGACGGTAGTGAAGTGTTAGCTTGGCAAAATACCAGTATCAACAATTGGTTTGGCGCAGGTGTAGCTTCAACGTTTGGAGTAAATATGTATAATTATATACCAAACGGGCAGCTTAGATTTAAGATTAAAATTCCGGCTGATATAGATTTTAGAATTGGCATTACCGATAATTTCACCAATGAAAGTTGGATAACTCTTCCAGCCTTTCAAACACAATATGGTTTGGTGCGCGATGGTGCATGGGGTGAAGTAACTATTCCCTTAATTGACTTTGCGGGTTCAATTGCTTTTCAAGATATCTTTTATATGTTTGCCATTTCGAGTGTTGATGGTGCTTTCCCATCTTATATTTTTGATATGTGTGTAGATGATATTGTTTGGGAAGAAGATGCACAAAATTGCAATGTTGAATTGAGCATTAATGGTTTGCCCGCCTCCGTGAGTTCTAATTCGCCAATTAATTTAAATGCCACTCCGCCAGGAGGAAGCTTTAGTGGAGCAGGAGTCATTTTTAATGGATTCAATCCAAGTCTTGCTGGTCCGGGCATTCATACTATAACCTATCAATATGATGATGGCAATGGATGTAGTGCTTCCATTAGTCAAGATATTTTTGTTTTTAATATTATCTTCGTTTTTGTCAATTATAATCTTGGTACCATTTCTCCTAAATTAAACCAACAGTCGGAGTTGGCGCTTACAGCGGCTTCTGCCTCCACTTACCATATTCATGTTTTTGATGTTCATGGAAAGGAGTTATTTCAACAGCCATTAGCTGTTGAACCAGGATTGCAACACACCGGTTTATATCCCTTTAAAAACCTGAGTAACGGGATGTATATTTTTACAATTCAGAATAAAGAAGAAGTGCGCAGTGAGAAGGTCTTTATTGTCGATTGAGTTGAATTGGGAGTTTGGCTTTTGAAGCTTGAACTTGAGGATTAATAAATGATATATGCATTGCAAAATAGTACACTTTTGATCAACACCTCTTTTGCCGGTAATTTTATAAACTAGGCGGTGTTTTAAATTAATTCTTCTCGACCAGCAACCTTTAAATTCATATCTGAGTGGTTCGGGTTTACCAATTCTTTTAGTTGATGTTCGTTTTATCGATTTTATTAAGTCGCTAATTTTACGGACAATGGTTATATCATTATCCATCCAATACATTAAATCGTTCCAAGCCGTTTCCGTAATTCAACATTCATTTTAACAACTCATCCATATTTACTTTTCTGGTTTTTCCTTTGTTCAACTCATCTAAAGATTTTAACAATCGTTTTTTGTTTTCAGGAGACTTCATTAAGTATTCGGTTTCGATAATTGAATTATATTCTGAAATTGACATCACTACAACAGCATCTTTTTCATTGTTGTTTCTGGGTATGATGATAATCTCGGAGTTCTTACTAACCTCATCTAAATGGGTTTTTAAATTCGACCTAAAGTTGGATACGGTGATTGCTTTCATTAAATTTTTATTTGTACGAAATTGCGTACAAGACAAAATGAAATTTTGAAAGTTAGATGAATTTTTCATTTAAAACCTCAGAACATTGCTATTTCAGTCATAAAATATTAAACTGTAGTTTTATAGATGCATTAATGGTTACAACTAATGGATAGAAATAATATTTCAATTGATAATGATATTTTTGATTGGCAAATTAAAGAAACTGAGAAGCGTATTCAACAAATTGAAAGTGGTGAATTAAACCTCATCTCGTGGGAAAAAGCAAAGACTGATGTATTTAAGTAATGAGCTATTCGCTTTATCTTACTGAAATTGCCAAACATGAAATTACAGAGGTATATTTATGGTATGAGCAAAAATGAGACGGAGTTGGTAGCCAATTTGAAACACTCATAATCAAACTATTTGAGAGCATATAAAAAAATCCAGGCATATACCAAGTAAAATACCGTGATGTAAGAGTCGCTTTTCTCCAGAAGTTTCCTTATGGAATTCACTACAGAATTATTGAATCTCAAATTATCATTATAGGTGTTTATCATACCAGTAGAAATCCAAAAAGATGGAATAGGTGAATTTGGTAGTTCAATATATATTGTAATTTTTAGGTTTATGAATAATTTCCTTCAGTGCTTTAATAGTTAAGGGAGGATTCTTTTTGTGTAGCATAGCATGGCAATTTGGGCAAACCGGTCGTAAATCATTTATTGGGTTAATTTGATAAGTTTGACCTACTTCTGAAACGGGATTTAAATGATGGACGTGAATAAATCCGCTTCCTAATTTGCCATACATTTTTTCAAAATCGAAATCACAAACAGAACAAATAGGTTTCCAATGTTCTATACATTTTTGTCTTGCCTTCGGATTTCTTTCATAAGTATTAACCTTTATTGTTTTTTGAAGTCCTTCTGCAAAAGAATTTAATTCATCGGTAGGTATTTCTTCTGGATATTGAAACTCATCCGTAAGTTCTGTTTCTTCAAGTGCTACTTTTAGTTCGGGTTTTAGTTGCCATACAAAAGAAGAATTTTCGTGCCAACCTTTGAAGAATAAATCCCAATATTTAAATTTTTTATTTTCTCTTACTGTTAAATTTATCTCATAGTATTCTCCAATTCGCTTAGCATATCGTCCAATTTCTGAATTTACTGCACTTGAGGGTTTTTTACCTGTATTACCTACCAATTGCCCAATTACTTTGCCAGGTGCTTTATGGTCTTCACAACCATATAATGCCTGCAATATTTTTAAATCAACTTCATGAGTAATATTTTCGTCAAGAAGTATTTCAATCCATTGCGTTCTTGTTAGTTCTGTTGCCATTCTATTCGATTAAGCTCGAAACAATATCTATCCGTTTATGTAAATTCTATCAACTCAATGCAATTGTTCATAATTTTGGATATGATTAATTAAGTTATTGTCTGATACATTTATTGTTTTCGAGATGCTTTTTCAACACTTTGTTTATACTTCCGATTGAGTTCTTCCAAATGTTTTACGGGGTCAAAATTTTTCACATAGCCACTTTTTTCTCCGGCTTCAATGGTTGCTCTAAGTAGCTCAATTTGTTGTTCCTTTTCATCTAACAACTGATAAACCGACTCCAATTACTTTGCTTGCAGAAGCGTGCCTGCCTGATTCGATGCTTTTCTCAATGATACTTTCCAAAGTACGTACCTAAGGTTACCGATGTATTTTTTGACATAATTTTGTTTTAAATCAAAGATACCTAAAATTCGTATAGATTATAATTGATATGCTCACTCACTCACCAACTCATAACTACCCACCAACACAGAAGCTGAAATTTGAAGCATACGTTCTAATTCTCTAATCATATCAACAGTCAACCTTTTCTTTTTGTTTAAGATTTCAGATACCCGGCTTTTTGTGCCAATGATACCCACCAAATCTTTTTGGCGCAAATTCAGTTCTTCCATTCTAATTTTTATGGCTTCAATAGGGTCGGGAGCTTCAATCGGGTAATGCTCATTTTCATAATTTTCTATTAGCAAAGATACTATCTCTGCCTCATCGCCTTCTTTAGTATTTTCCGGTGCATCAAAAATTACTTCTAATCTTTTTAGTGCTTTGCGGTAATCTTGTTCTGATTTAATTGGACTTATCTTCATCAATTTTATTTAAATATTATTAGCATCTATTTTATCATATTCGGCGTGTGTTCCTACAAAACGAATAAACGCCCATTGTTTTTCATAATTGAATTTCACAACCAAACGGTAGTTGTTTCCTTTAATGTTAAAAACTACTCGCCCATTTTTTAAAATACTTGCCGAAACATAAGATTGCTTAACATCATTAGGTGTCAACCACTTTGCTTTTTTAGCAGTATCATACCAGGTTTTTAAATATTGTTCTGCTTCAGGATATTTCCCCCAAAATTCTCTTAACGTACTTTTGGCAATTATCCTTTTCATCTACCAAATACAAAGTTAATAAAAGTTCTCTAATAATGAACTAAAACATTTTGAAACAGGTACTCACTTCCGTTTCAAAGCCTTAATACTCCGCTCATCATTTATTACCAAATCATTCATTATTAACTGATGGGGAAACGATTTTAATTTCAAGCCTTTAAACTCATGGTAAATATTTAATAGCGATTTTGCCTTAATCAATGCCACACTAAAATCCATTTCAACGGAACACTCCGAAATAAAATCATCGCTAAACTCCGGCGCAACTATAAACGATTTAATAACCGTGTAGCCTTTATATCAAAATACCAGTACAGAAACTCGATTCAGAATAGCAGTGATCACGATAAAATGCAATGCCACAAGTTTTTTCTATGATCAAAATTAAATTCAATGCGATTTATATACTGATTATCAGTACAATTATCGCCAGAGTTATTAAAAATGATTAAAAGTATGTAGAAATTTAAAAATTAAAACCGTACCTTTGCATCCTGTTAATTCAAAACAAATAAAAATAAAGTGGATACTTTAAGTTATAAAACAAAATCGGCGAGTAAACATAGTGTGCAACATAGTTGGTATATTATTGATGCCACTGATTTGGTAGTAGGTCGTATGTGTACCCGAGTTGCTTCTATTTTAAGAGGAAAGCATCGCCCCGATTATACCCCACACGTTGATTGTGGAGATTATGTTGTGGTGATTAATGCTGATAAAGTGCGGTTTACGGGTAATAAACTGAACGATAAAAAATACATTACGTACAGTGGTTACCCAGGCGGGCAGCGTAGTAAAACACCGAAACAATTGTTACAAAGTAAACCTCACGCGGTAGTAGAAAATGCCGTTAGAGGGATGTTGCCTAAAAACAAATTAGGCAGAGCTATGTTTAAAAAATTATTTGTGTACGCAGGTGATGAGCATCCACATAAAGCTCAAAAACCTCAAACTTTAGAAATTAATTAATCGATGAGTACAAAGAAAACAAAAGAGCCAGTAGTGTCTCCTTATAAAATAGGAGTAGGCAGAAGAAAGGCTGCTATTGCCAGAGTTTTTTTAAAAGCCGGTTCTGGTAAAATATTAGTCAATAACAAAGATTATAAAGATTACTTTACCGTTGAGCACTTATTAACTCAAATTGAATTACCTTTTAAAGTTACCGAAACCGAAGGTAGATTTGATGTAAAAGTAAATGTGCAAGGTGGTGGTATTAAAGGGCAAGCCGAAGCCATTAAATTGGGTATATCCAGAGCCTTGGTAAATGAAGATGAGGAATTTAAACCAGCTTTGAAAAAAGAAGGGATGATGACCAGAGATGCCAGAAAAGTAGAGCGTAAAAAACCTGGTTTGGTGAAAGCTCGTAAGAAAACTCAGTTTAGTAAGCGTTAATTAATATTTGTTCTAATTTCAAATTCAAACATGCAACCTTTAGATAATAAGTTATTGTTAGATGCTGGTGTTCATTTTGGACATTTGCGTAAAAAATGGAATCCTAAAATGCGACCATATATATATATGGAACGTAAAGGACTTCATATTATTGATTTAAATAAAACCAATGCCAAGCTGCAAGAAGCGGCATCGGCTATGCAAAATATTGCCAAGTCAGGTAAAAAAATATTATATGTAGCTACAAAAAAACAAGCCAAAGAAATCATTCAAAGTAATGCAAGGCGTGTAAAAATGCCTTTTGTTACCGAACGTTGGTTGGGTGGTATGTTAACTAATTTTGCAACCATCAAAAAATCAATCCGAAAAATGCAGAGTATTGATCGTGGTTTGGCGGATGGTACTTACAATAATATTACCAAAAAAGAGCGCTTGGTACTTGCCAGAGAGCGGGATAAATTAGAAAGAGTGTTAGGTGGTATTGCGGATTTAAGCCGAATTCCTGCCGCTATATTTTTAGTAGACATTGGTCACGAACATATTGCCTTGGCAGAAAGTAAAAAGTTGCGAATGACTACTTTCGGCATGGTGGATACCAATTCTGATCCAAATTTGGTAGATTTCGCTATACCAGCAAATGATGATGCTTCTAAATCAATTGAGTTAATTACCAACTATGTAACCAATGCCGTTGAAATTGGCTTAACCGAACGAAAGCGAGAACGGGAGCAAAATGCTAAAGCCAAAGAAGATAGAGCAAAACAAGAAGCTAAAAACGAAGCAAAAGCAGCTGAATCTGCCTCTGCCACTCCTACACCCAAGCCAGAGGCATAATTAATATTGAAATCGTTTCGAGTTTAATTCACAAAAAACAAATTTAGATAGTTTACTATGGCTGTTACAGCACAAGAAATTAATAAGTTAAGAAAAATGACCGGTGCCGGTATGATGGATTGCAAAAAGGCATTGGTTGAAGCAGATGGCGACTTTGATGCCGCCATTGATAATTTAAGAAAAAAAGGACAAAAAATTGCTGCTAAACGTGCAGACCGAGATGCTAACGAAGGCATAGTTATCGCACACACCACCGACGATAGTAGCAAAGGCATTGTAGTAGCCGTAAGTTGCGAAACCGACTTTGTAGCTAAAAATGAAGACTTTACCAACTTTGCCAAAAGTATTGCTAAGGTAGCGATGGATAATATGCCAACAGACAAAGAAGCTTTGTTAGCCTTACCTTTAGGTGATGGAATTGTTGCAGATGCTTTAATTGAGCAAACCGGTAAAATTGGAGAAAAAATTGAAGTGTCTAGCTATGAATTAGTGGAAGGAGATAATATTGCCTCCTACATTCATGCAGGCAGTAAAATAGGCGTATTGGTATCATATAAAGATGGTGGAAAAGATGGAGCCGACCAATTTTTTAAAGGTGTCGCTATGCACATTGCTGCTATGAAACCAACTATACTTTCGTATGAAGAATTTGATGCGGATTTTATTGGTAAAGAAACCGAAGCCTTTAAAAACCAAATCATCACCGAAAATGAAGAACGTCAGCGTTTAGGTAAACATTTAAAAAATGTACCAGATTATGTAAGTAAAGTTCAGTTGACTCCAGAAGTAATGGCACAAGTAGAAGAAAAGATAAAGGCAGATTTAATTGCCGAAGGAAAGCCAGAGAAAATATTAGATAAAATTGTACCCGGTAAGTTGGAACGTTATGTAGCCGATAATACGTTGTTAGATCAGGAGTATTGTTTATTGAATCAGTTTTATGCATTAGATGGCAATAAGACTGTTGCGGATGCCTTAAAAGATTTCAGTGAAAGTGCCGAAGTAGTTCAATTTAAACGAGTAGAAATTGGTAAATAATTTTTTATTTATCTTTGGAACGAAAATATAAAACGCACTGTTATTTTGAGAGTGCATTGGTCCTATAGCTCAGTTGGTTAGAGCACCTGACTCATAATCAGGGGGTCCAAGGTTCGAGTCCTTGTGGGACCACATTTTAAGCCCTTGTAATTCAATGAATTATGAGGGTTTTTTAGTTTTATGAGGTGGATTGAAAAGTGTGTCAAATTACTTCAAATAAAGGCTTTTTACCCTTGTAGTGTGTCAAATTCTGTGTCAAATTTTTAACGTGGATTCAACCATAAAATTAAATATCTATGGTGCGTTTAAAATTGATATTGGATAAAAGAAGAAAATTAAACTCAGGACATTATTCAGTAAAATTAAAGATTACTGTTAATCAGAAAATTTGGTATAAAAGTATTGGCATTTCATTAGATGCTAAATATTGGAATACTACTCTAAGTCAATTAAGACAAAACCATCCTAATTGGGAGGTACTAAATCTTCAACTGCTTCAAATAGTAAATCAACATCAGAAAGAACTCATTGAATGTTCACTTAGTAAACCAAACATTTGCATAACTGATATAAGAACCTTCTATAAGCCCAGTAAAGAGCCAATACAAGACTTTTTTGCATTTGCTAATACGATGTATCAACAGCAAATAAAAGCGGGTAAAATGGGTAATGCAGAGACTTATATAACTGCATGTAATGTGTTAAAAAAATTATGCAATTCTGCTACTCTGCCATTTGAAGAAATCAATTATACGAATCTTGTAAAATGGGAAACACAACTTAAAAGCAATGGAATTAAGACCAATAGTATTGCTAATTATTTTAGAGCAATAAGGGCTTTATACAATCAGGCGATAAAAAGTAATTTGGTTGATGCTAAACATTACCCTTTTAAACAGTTTACCATTAAAACAGAAAAAACTTTAAGCAGAAGTTTAACTATACATCAAATAAAAGCCATTAAAAATTTAGAGCTTGCCAATGGAAGTGCCATTAAAAGGTCGAGGGATTATTTTATGCTATCTTTTTATTTGCGAGGGAATAATTTTAGAGATTTAGCACTACTTACTAATGATAATTTACAAGCTAATGATAATTTACAAGACAACAGGATAACTTACAGAAGGGCTAAGACGAATAAAATCTATTCTATAAAAGTTGAACCCATTGCTTTAGACATATTGAATAGGTATAAGCCCCCAGGAAGTAAATATTTATTACCCATTATAGATGATAAATATACTTCAACTGAAATTCCGAGAATTGCTAAAGCTGCTTTAAAAAATACTAATACCCGGTATTTAAAAAAGGTAGCTACACAATTAAATATACCTAAATTAACCTTTTATTATGCTCGATATACTTGGGCTAATGTGGCTAAACAATTGGGTTATTCTAAAGATAAAATTGCAGAAGCATTAGGACATGAGTATGGCAATAAAGTTACTGGTATTTATTTAGATAGTTATGGTAATGAGGTAATTGATGAAATGAATTTGGAAGTGATTGAAGTAGTTAATTAGATTCTTTCTTTCTTAAAGCATAGTCTTTCTTGAACATAAAATTTAGATCAACTGCATTTAGAAAGTTACTGTGTATATATTTTGAATCAAATGAAGTCTTGTTTTTATTATTACAGTATTTGATTATGTAGTTTTCAAGGTTTTTGTCTAAAAACGATAAGTCATCTTCATCTAAACTATAACGTCTAAATAACCAATCAATTTTACTTTTAAATTCATAAATGTCTAATGGTTTTTTTGCAAATGGTATTGAGTTTGAGTAATGCTTAATTACAAACTTGTCACTATTATTTGATATAAGATCAAGTATATATACCAAATAGAGTAATATATTTATGTAAAAACTTCTTTTAAAAGGAAATAAAATAGTATCATACTGTTCGATAGAATTTAGTATTTTATCTAAATTATAGTTTAACATCCAAATTATTAGATATAACTCTTCTTTTGATAATAAATATTTATAGTATTTATTATCAGATGCTTCTTCCAATTTAGAATCTAAAGCTGCTTTGCTTAACTTTAAATCTGTTTCTTTATGATATTCAACTCTAAATTTGTGAGCTGGTCCATAATAATAAAAACTTTCATAGTCGAATGATTTTAGTTTTCCTAATATCTCTTTTAACTTAATTCTACTACCTCTGTAATCATCATTAGTTTCTAATTCAAAATAAGTGTAGTTTTCTATTTGTCTTTTATTATCACGTCCTACTCTATTATATTCTGTGATTTGAGTTTCAACTACTTTTATTACTTTTAGTTTAGGTGATTCAAAATTTATTAACGGGTCATTTTTACATGTATAGCTATTGACCTTTTCTATTACGTATTTCTGTTTTAATTTAATTATATCTCTAATAATCTTAGGATGCTTTTGTACCAACATTTGGAAATTATTTTTAATATAATTATATAAGATTCCTTTGCTACTTATGTCAAAGCAAATTTTATAATATAATTCTAAAATTTTTATTTTCTTATCACCATACTCAAATTTATTTAGAGAAAAGCTCTTTGTACTTACAAAACATTTAAATTCTTCATTATATTTACCTTTAATATCAAAATCAATTGCAATCTTATATTCTATTTTTAAGTTAAGGTATATTATGACTGTGCTATAATCAATAAAAATGATTGATTTTATAACTTCTTCAAAATCTGCAAAAATTGATCTTAAATTTCTCGTAAATCCTCGAATAAAATTTAATCTATCATTAGATATTTTTTCAATTAATGTATCAGCATTTGGCTGTGTCAAATTTATTGATTTATATATTAATTAAATTTATTAAGCATTCAAAATATTGCATATTATAAAAATCATTTTAAATACTATATTGTTCTCCATTTGAATTTGGGTTTAAATATTAAAAACAATTCATTAAGTATACTTATTGTCTACATCAAAATTTTCTTTATAAAATGTATTTATAGTTTCTTTATGCAATGGCTTTTCTTTAATTAAGTCATCAATTGCTTTTTCAACCCAAGTTGTAAAAAACTCTTCAGACATACTTAATGTAATTTTTCTGGATAAAATTTGAGGTGGGAGGGTATTAAAACCTCTCATAGAATAGTCTATTTGAGCATTAGATTCTTTCACTAATTCTTTCATCTCTGGTTCTTCCATAATTTTATCAAATTGTTCTCTCTTTGATTGTTTTATCAATTTAAACTCATCAAGTACATTAGTAGGTGCTGGTCTATTATGTGGCTGTTTAAAATCAAAATTATATTTTATTTTACTGATTAAATCTCCGAAAATCTCTAATGAACCTGTTAGCTTCTTTTCCATTTTTTAATTATTTTGATTTATGTTAATCTATAATCTACAAACTTATCAAAATTAAACCTTCAAATTCATGATAAGTGTAAATATATTATAACCGATGTTAATAAATAGCAATGTAGATATTTAACCTGACATTTTAATTCCATAACTTTACCACCAAATTTAATTAATATAACTTACTTAATTAAACTAAACCATTTTACAACTAACACAATATGACAAAATGCAATCTACCCCCAGGAACTCCTCTTAATATATATTATCTGCCTCATATTCCTAAACAAATAGCAAATCCCATCAATCTTTTTAAAACAAATACTATTAAAGCAAGCCACAGTTTAATATGGTTTTTAACTATGCTAATAAAGGATGAACATCAATAAATAAAATGAATTTCAAAATTTAAACTTAATAAAATTAAATATGGCGCAGCCCAACTCACCAAATAAACAAGAAATACCAATCTCCAGAAAAACTGCATCTCACCTATATAAGGAGTTTTACATATTTTCTGGGAATAGAAAAGAAGAAGAATTAGCTATAGCAGAAGGAGCAGTTATAGCACCAAATGAAATAGATTATAAAAAATTATCTGCCAACTATTTTAATAAATCAGGTGTTTTTACAGCTACTAAAACTGATTTAAATGCAAGTACCAGCTATTTAACTGATGAAATAGTTTCAGCAATAAATTTAGAAGAAGAAAATACAGTTTTAATAAATGTAGATTTAGGTTCAGGGAAATCAACAGCCATTTTAAAGATAATAACAGAACTCCTTAAAGACGACAATAATATAATTATATCAGCTACACCATTTAAAACATTGGTTCAAAAAGAATACCTATACTTAACAAGTGATAATAAAGATGTAACACAAGTTGACCCAATAGATGAAGATTTAATATTTGATTATAGATTAATTGATGATACTGCATTTCCTACCTCTTTAGATTTTGATGCATTTGCAAATGAAAATAAGGTTAAACCAATTCAGCTAATTACAGTTAATCTATTACTGGCTAATCCGGGAGAAAATGCCTTTATGCAGGCTGGTAATAAAAGAAGGTATTTAGCCCGACTTAGAAAATATTGTGAAAAACATAATAAGAAGGTTTATTTTCTATTTGATGAACTGCACGAATCAGTAAAAAATTACAAATCAGAATTAGCTTACAATTGGAGATTATGGAAAGATATAACACATAAGGTTTTAGTAAGCACAGCTACTTATACAGAAGCAGCAAAAATTGTAGTTCAACATATTGCATATAACACTTCTGATAAGATACATATTATTGAAGCTCCGAGAATTAAAAAAGCTATTCAAGGAGACTTAAAGTTATATTTCTGCAAAGACACCTATAGTTCAAATAATTTAACTGAATTAGATTATATACAATATATAGCAGAAGAAAATGAAACAACAAAAACATACAATAACTTACAAATTTTGAGTTACAGCAAAAAGCTATCAACGGCATTAGCTAATCAAGATTTTTGGGCAGACTTGAATTACTCTATAAATCTAACTGTAAGTGATACTAATACAAGCACTAAAAGAGAATTTGATAGAAACCAAACTAATATAGGTACAACATTTAAAACAGGTGTAAATATTAGAGATAATGATTTATTGATAATTATTTTGCCTCCTAATTTTTCTACGGGGCTTAAACAAATTGGGGAAGAAGGTATTTTTCAAGATGGTTTACCAAGTATATTACAATCAGTTGCAAGGTTAAGAGGGGCAGGAGATATTATTGTATTTATTCCACCTATTAAACACCTTCTGGGTGAAAGCTATGATGTATTAAAAGATAAGTCTTACATACAATTATTTGAGCCTAATAATACGGAAACATATAATCCCATAAATGAGGAGTTTAATTTATTAGAGAACTTCTATAACAATTACACCGCACCAATTAAAGATGAAATAGAAAAAGATACAAAAGAAAAAGGCAGACCATCTATTCAATTTCCTGAACTTGACAATTTCATATTAAATAGAGGACAAGATTTTTTAGTGTATAGTAAACTTTCAAGCGGAAAATATGCTTACCCTTTATTATTGCATTATGCTTTAAAAAATCAGTTTACAAATTGTACATTAACTGAATTAATTACTCATAAATATATAGTTAAAAATTTGCATATTAATGATGCTACTTTAAGTGAAGATTTGGATGGATATTTTGATAGTATAATTAGCTTAATGCCTACTACTGATAATTTGTATATGGAAGATGTAGTAGAGCATTTAAAAAATAACTTATTGAAATATAAATATGGTTTAGATGGAGAACAGAAAATAGATATTTATGTGAATAATGAAATTCAAGATAAGGCAAAATTTGTAAGAACAACAAAATACTTTAATATATTATGTTCCTATGCAATAAACAAAATCACACAAAATAATGCTTATTATAAAAGCAGTTTAAATATCAGTTATAGATTTACAGATAATACAATATTTAGACCTAACGAGGCTTTAGCCAAAGACTATAAAATATTTAGCGACTTTGTTATAAATGTGATTACCAAAGGAAAAAATACATTTAATAGCTATTTTCCAAAAAGGAATTATAAAGCTGGTAACTTTATAGATGATAAAGAGGTTGAAAAATTAGCCAAAGCATTAGAGTATATTTCCGAAAATGACTTTTTTTACAAGCAATCAACTAATGAAATGATAACCAGAAGTATTAAAAACCTTAAAGCCTCAAACCCTGAAAAGTATTACCATTCAATTTATAATAGAGTGCTAAACATATTTATAGAGCTTGATGATAGTAAGGAAATTAAAGACAGTAGTACTGGTGGTGTAGCATTTTATAAATTTGTTAGGCTTAAAGATGGTTTTTATTTGAAGCCTGATAGTGAGGATGAGGTGTAGGTTATTTGGTTTAGGTTGTTTGATATTATCAACTAATTGTTTTCATAATTCTATTTTAATTTGTTCCCATTCTTCATTTAAAAAAGGAGGAATATATTGGTCTTCAATTTCCCAATTTGGAGTTGTATTAAAAACAAAAAATCCGCCTACCAGTTCTTTCCAAAATGGCAGATTTTCACCATATTGGGCTTTCAGCAGGATGGCTAATCCTGCAAGTGCTTCAATGACACTCAAAAGTGTTGCTTTGGAAAATTCATTTTCTCTGTCGTGCTTAACAGCATTATAATTGTGATACCATTTTAGACTTTGGGTTGGCTTACTGTCATCCCATTTTTCAAAAGGTTTTATTTCATCATCCAATGGAAAATATCCTAAGCTAACAGAATAGTCTTTTAGTTTTAGTTTCTCACATAGTTTTATATAATCACTTGTATTGTATCTATTTTTTGGAGTAGAAGATATAGATTTAATAATTCCTACAAATTGTGCGTCAACTTCTGTACAAGCTAATATTTACAGATTTCTGATATTGTGGCCAAATACTTCGTAGTTATTATTATCAGGTTGAATTGTTTGAAATAATACTCCAAGGTTTTGAGACAATACAGAAAGCTGATTAACAGAAGAAATTAATTCTTTCTGATTGTGTGGTACAAATTCTTGATATTGCTTAATGTCCTTTTCTAATTCTTTAACTTTATAATCACGAGGTTTAATTCCACGTGCTGATTTTGAAAGTACCGGTTTATTGATACGAGGAAAATAGGCACCAGGTAAATTTTGTGCCTCTTTGAAATAAATACATTCTTTTAAATCAGGGGACTTAGAAAAAAATCTATCTTTTTTAAAAAAAGCATCCAATAAGCCTTCATCTTCATCTAATTCAAAGCCTTCATCTTCAGATATAGAAAGACCTTTTTTTATAAAATTTTCTTCAATCTCTTCTTCTATGTTTATAAGTTTAACTCTATTATCTTCTACTATATATAGGTCAACAAATTCTTTGTTATTTCTAAAATTACTAAATAAATAATTTATCTTATACATGTAATGTCTATATCATCATTTAAATTGCTCAATTTAAAAATATATCTATTATAATGAAAGAATTGTTAAACTATATACCATTTAGAACATAAAAGATATATCATAAACATACCTATGTATATCTCACCAATATTTCATCAAACAATACAACCAAAATTAAGATTAATAGTAATCTGTTATAACATAATCTAACAAATTTCTAAAGACTAATATTTTAATTACTCAAATAGCTAATAATATTTATATAAATCAAGCCCACTATTTGAGTAAAATATTTCTTCATACATATTAATTTAAAAATTAATGTGTTTTTATCTCTAAATCTCAATTCAATTTTTATATACCCCCCACCAATTTAAAACACTTCCAATCAATTTTAAGAAGCTATCCCCCCTATCAAATCTTATTTAAAGAGCTTACTCGCATATCCCTCCATACACAAACCCTCACAAATCTCCGAGTTTTGAAGTAGCCCCGTGCGCTTCAACTTTATTCATTAACAATTTAATTAAATTAATTATGGTAACCATATCAAGTTACAAATTAGCTACAAATCAAGAACAAGAAGAATTTGTAGTGTTAGAGTTACAAGGTGATGTAACATTAGTTCAATCAAAGACTACTGGTAATTTTTACGCAACAGCTATGAAAGCAAACATTACTTCTACTTTTAGTGAAGAAGTGGCAGCAACAATGTTGGGTAAACAATTGCCCGGTCAAATTATTAAAAAGGAATGTGAGCCTTATGATTATACCATTCCTGATACTGGAGAAACAATTACTTTAACACATACCTATGAGTACACTCCTGAAGAAAAACCAAAGCCAGTCAAGGCTAAAGAGTTTATGGAAGAATTGAGTATGAATGGAGTTGGAGCCTGA
>CALHDG010000263.1 GCA_938023075.1 uncultured Chitinophagales bacterium | reverse complement strand
AAACGTCATGCCGGAAATCTGTGTAGCTTGCGGAGCAGATTATCCGGCATCTCGCCTAAACATCCACCAAGTCTTTTACCTTAGTCGGACAAATCTTTTAGAGAGATCTCGGATAAATGTTCCGTTGCTCTCCACATTTTCCGAGATGACGCCGGTGGGTTTTGGAGAGTTTAGGAGTACGTTTCACTTAATTTGTCACGCACTCAAATGATACTATTATTGATGATGTGAATAGTAATAATGGAGATATGAGAAATGTTTTTAGTACGGTATTAAGTACTATACCTAAGTTTTTTGATATTAATAAGATGCTGCAATTTTAGTACAAGGCAGCGACAGTTCAGTATTTTTTGAAAGTCAGTGTAGGTTAACTTGCAGCAAAAACTGTATAAATATTTGTAAAAACTTGAATAAGCGAATTAAAGCATATCAATATTATATAAACAGAAACTTTAAGACCCAAAGTAAATCGTACCTATTTTTTGGTGGAATGGAAGGAGAAGTAGATTTTGTGCAATACATACCAAATTCAGAATATCAAGTCATATTGGTTTTTAAGAAAAAATAGACTAAATTTGACAAACTAAAATACCGTAAAATAAGTTATAATTTAACAGATGAAAAAGGAAAAAAGAGATATATTAGTACCAAAACAGGTTATGCCAACAACCGAAGAGGACAAAGCTCTATTGAAAGAAGTAGCTGAAAAATTAAAAGGCAGAGAGTTTTTTCATCGTAAAATTGAATGGGCGAAAAACGTTATGAAAGATGTAAAATCCTTGCCTATTTAAATGGTTATTTATAACTCAACTATGTCAACCCAATAGAATTAATAAGTTTATATAACGTGTAAATAATTGTGTTCGTAATTGCCTGCTTCTAACCTTAGTCTTTTAAATCAGTGCAACATAATAGTTGAGACTACATCCATTTAAATACTCGAAAACAGGATCAAAAGTATCTAATGAAATAGTAATCCACTTTTATTTATCAATCCCTTTCTTTAATTTTCACATCATTTTATTAAATGGCTAAAAGAAAAAAGATAAAAAAAAGTAAACCCTCGCACTTTTACAGTGTGTTGAGTGTGGCGTTGGTGTTGTTTTTAATTGGTTTAGTAGGTTTATTAATGATGAATGCACACATCGTTTCAACTTATTTTAAAGAAAACCTGCAAATTAATGTAGTGCTGCACGAAAAAATTGGGGAAACGGAATTGCTTAACTTGCAACAACAGTTAGATCGTCAAGCCTATGTAAAAAGTCTGCGCTACCTTTCTAAAGATAAAGCGAAACGTATTTTTGAAGAAGAGTTTGGCGAAGGCATTGAAGAGGTGTTGGGCTACAATCCACTTTTTGCCAGTTTAGATATTCGCTTAAATGCTGCCTATGCAAATATGGATAGCCTCAATAAAATTACACCTCAAATTGAACAAAACGCTATTGTAAAAGAAGTGTATTATCAAAAATCATTATTGCAATTGGTTAATCGAAACTTACGCATTTTTGGTATGATTTTATTAGTGATTAGTACCTTATTTTTAATTATTGCGTTTACCATTATTGATAGTACTATAAAGTTAACCATGTATTCGCAACGGTTTATTATTAAAAGTATGCAGTTGGTTGGGGCAACCCGCAGTTTTATTACGCAACCTTTTTTAAACCGAAGTATCGCCAATGGGGTCATTGCATCGCTGTTAGCTATATTTTTATTAACCGGCTTATTAATTTACTTGCAATATGTTTTTCAAGATCTGTTAATTTTAAAAGATGTAATGCGCTTTGGTTTAGTTTGCGCTGTTATTATGGGCTTAGGTTTGTTTATCAGTTGGTGGAGTACCCGCCGTTCTGTATTAAAATATATTAAAATGAAATTGGATGAATTGTATTGAAGTTTACATTTCAAAATTTCCAAGTCCCAAATCCTAAAATTTAATTTAAAAGTACGAAGAACTGAAGTTTTTAAACTAGCCCCGATTGCAGCGGTTATGCTATTTTGCCGCTTAGCAACTGAAGCCAAGCAATAGCATTTGAGCGGAAAGCGGGACCTGTGTTTATTTGATGTGTACATGTTTCGCTTCTACAATATTTAAGTAATACAGGTAAACTGTTGCTTTCGGGTATAAAATAAAGTAAAGTAAAAAATCTAAAGTAAAATTGTAGATTTGTACGATGAAACAAATTATGGCGTGTGCATGGTGTTTTGTAGTGTTGGCTGCGTGTAATAAAGATGAAAAAATTATGAAAGAAAATCAACAAGAGATTACCAATTATTTGGCGGCGAACAATTTAAAAGCGGAAAGCACTGAATCGGGTTTACATTATATAATAACCAGAGAAGGAGATGGCAATCATCCAACGGCAAGTAATGAAGTTACCGTTGACTATAAAGGGTATTTAACCAATGGTAATACTTTCGATTCTTCTTATGATCGAGGTCAATCAATCAGTTTTGGTTTAAACCAGGTAATTGCCGGTTGGACGGAAGGCATACCTTTATTGTCGAAAGGTGGTGCGGGCACCTTTTTAATTCCGGCACATTTAGCTTACGGAGCCTCGCCTCCTAGTGCGGCTATACCGCCAAATGCCGTTTTAATTTTTGATGTGGAGTTACACGATTTTTAAATCAATTTTATACACTTTATTATAAAAATTTCTTTACCTTTGCGCATCAATTTTTAAGGATATGCCGAAAATGAAGACACATAGTGGAGCTAAAAAGCGTTTTAAAGTTACCGGTTCGGGTAAAATAAAGCGTAATGCTGCCTACAAAAGGCACTTGCTTCGCAAGAAAACAAAATCGCAAAAGCGTAGATTAAATCAAGATACTTTTGTTCATCCATCAGACATGGCTACCGCCAGACGTTTGTTAAATATATAATTTTAAAAATAAGATAGTCGCATGCCTCGTTCCGTAAATTCCGTTGCAGCCAAAGCACGCCGAAAGAAGATTTTAAAATTAGCCAAAGGCTATTTTGGAAGAAGAAAAAACGTATTCACTGTAGCGAAAAATGCAGTTGAGAAAGGTTTACAATATGCTTACAGAGACCGCCGTAATAAAAAGCGGTCGTTTAGAAGATTATGGATAGCTCGTATTAACGCAGCTGCTCGTCAAGAAGGTTTGAGCTATTCCAAATTTATGCATTTAGTGCATGAAAATAATGTTGGTTTAAACCGTAAAGCCTTGGCAGATTTAGCCATGAATCATCCTGATGCTTTTAAAGCAGTGGTTGATTCTGTTAAGTAGTTATACAATAAATAATAATTTATAAAGATATTTAAAGCCCGGTTTTCACCGGGCTTTTTGTTATTAATCCGTGTTGTTTAGCTTAATCTTTCATTTTTTTTCTTATTCATCCTCTGTCTTTTGCCGCTCTTTTTGAATCTTTAATTTTTCTACCCCATCTTCCTTTTTCATTTCATCTACTTCTTTCAATTCTTCCACTTTTTCTGATTTTTCCTCCATTAGGTCTAGTTCTTCATCAATAATATCATCTAATTGATCTAAATCTACTTCAGGTTCTTCAACAATGGTAGCTGGCATATCCTTCACCTCCTTTTTGACTTCTTTTGAGTCCGTCTTTTGTTTTACTGGTTCTAATTGCTGTTTATTAGTTTGAGCAAAAGCTATACTCACCATAAAAATTAACCCTAAAATTAAATACTTCTTCATATTTTAAAATTTAAATGATTATAAAATACTCATAGTTATAAAACCTGAGATATATGATCTACAAAGACTTGTGAAGTATTGCTGTATTTTTGGAATAGGAATTGGAAAGCTAATAAGTATTTTCAACTGATATACTTAACCCTCATAAATCAAATGTAGATGATTTATTGATTATCCGCTTTTTACAAATGGTAAATATTGTTAAGATAAAAGTCAGAAAATGTTAACAAGAAAATTTCAATTCGTGTAATGAATGAAATATGGAGCAACTTCACCGAGCTTAGAACTTTACTTTCTTAAAAGTATTTATTTTTTCCAGAATCCAGTTTTGACTACTAATGATTGGGTGGCGGGTCATTTCTTCTTCTAATTTTTCAATTTTTTCTTTAGAACAATTATATCTAAAATCTGCGATTTTTGGAACAATTTTACAAAAAGCTTTATAAGCATTTAACCTTGCCTTTGGTAAATTTTTATTTCTGATTATAGATATTTTGAAAGAATCTAATAAATTGATTAGTGCTGCTATTTGGTTGAGCTCAAAATAAGATTGAGCCAGTAAAACTTTGGCTTCATATTCATAATCTTTATTCTTATACTCATATAGATTTAATAACTCAATTGTATTATCGTAATTTTTTTGCTCAAACTCTAAGGTCGCCTTATTAATTAGGTAAGCATTTTCCCGTTCAGTCGGATTCAATTTTTCTTTATACTCTTCTAAAAAATTTTCTACCCATTCAAACTTTTTTAACCGATTACCCAGCGTTATCATATTTCTATAATCACTTTGCGACAAATAAGTTCCACTAAACAAATTTTTATTTTCTAACAAAAACAAATTTAAGTCGAAAAGCTCTTTAATATAAGTTTGATTTTGCCGGTTTATTTGTCGTACACAATAATTTCTGGCATAAATATAAATTTCATTCAATTCATACTTATTAAAATACTCGGTATGTGAAGACAGGAGCTCCTTCAATTTTATAAAGTGATTTTCATTTTGAGGTTCAATTAATGTTTTAAAAGCAGTATAATAGATATGTAAAACCGGTATTTCTTCCAACAAACTCACCTCAATATGTTTTAATATATCATCAAACAAATTGATATTGTAGGTTATATTTCTTAAGGTTTGCTCGTTAACAAATTCGCAGGCATATTTCAATTTTTCAATAAAAAATAAACTATCCAGATTTTTTAATATGGTGCCGACCAATTCAATTTTATCTGAACGTACAATTTCACTATTGTTTCTAAATAGATCTTCATAAATCTGGTACTTTTTAAAGTAAAATCTCGAATCTCGTCTGGTGTCTTTTTCCAAAATATCAAGTGTTTTAGTTAGGCAGCTTTGTTGCAAGTTATGTAAGCCTAATTTTCGGTAAGCTCTTCCTAACAAATATTGCTTTCTAAATTCATTTTCCTTCAGTTCCTTTTCTAACAAAAATTGTTCAACCAATTTTTTTAAGGCAGACATCACGTGTCTGATATTTTTTTCCTCAAAAACTTTCTCTTTAGGAAATACCTTTGCAAAAAGCACCTCTCTATGTATGCGTTTACCTTCAAAAGTAGGATAATCCTTACTCAATTCATTTAATAAAATTTTCACTCGCGGATTAGTAGATCCTAACGTTCTTGTCACATATCTTCTGAAAGATTTAAAATCACTTTCACTAAATTCCTTTAAAATTTTAATACAAATACTATTATACACGGCATTTTTTTATGTTAAAATTCGTTTTTTCTATGATCTTTTTCATCAAAAAATAAAAATAATTGTCTGGAAATCAATCTATTATCAAAAATTCGACAAAATTTTCTGCTTTTCTTTAGTGATAAACTTAATAATTTGTAATTAACTAATCAGCTTTTTACTTGTATATTTATAAAAAATTAATTGCCTTATGACTACAAAAATATTATTAACGGTTTATTTTTTCATTGCTATCTTAAGTAGCCAACTATTAGCCCAAAGTGATTTAAATGATCAAAATATTAACGGTCAACCAGAAATTGACCTCATTATTGGTTTAAATCAACCTTCCATAGATCATCACATACTATTTACAAATACAGATGTGATTGATGTAATTATTAACGACATTAGAGATGATGAAGAAAAAGATGATGACGTAATTGAAGATTTGGAGGATTTATTAGATGAATTAGAAGATTTAGATGATCCACCAACAGAGCCTGGAAAAGAAGAACTTATTTTAGTGAAAGAGTTAGGTGAGTTGGATTTAAATATTTATCCAAATCCGGCAAAAGACTACATTAAATTACAATTTGATGAAACCAACGATTATCAAGTTGAAATATACGACTTAATTGGTAACAAAGTGCTCTCAGAAGTTCATTCTGTTGATTTGGGTGTAGAGTTAGAATTTGATTTAAATAGTTATCAAGCTGGTATATATATTATGTATATAAAAACCAAAGAAGCGATGACCATAAAGAAATTTGCTGTTAAACACTAGCTGTTAAACACTAGTTAGGTTTTCCCCAAAACGGTAACAAGCGCAGGTATAATTTATCTGCGCTTTTTTTATGTAGGGTTGGCTTTGCTTTATCTTATGGAATACTTCGACAGTTTATTATGAAAAAATACTATTACCAAAACTTGAGTTATAAACTAAAGAATAGGTTAGTGCGGCAGATTGCCCTTAAATGAATAGCCCTGATTGCAGCGGTTATGCCATTTTTGAAGCGCAGCATGGTGCGTTGGCAAATGGCATTTGAGCGGAAAGCAGGACCTCCCTTCATGCGTGTTGATTGTTTCGCTTCAAAAAAATACTTTAAATGTATATCGCACAACAGACAAAGTTTAGTTATGGACTTATCTGCATTTATGTTGCAATGTTGTACCTTCGTAGCAAAATTTTATATTAACTATATGAACTTCGATTTAATAGTAGTTGGTAGTGGACCCGGCGGTTATGTAGCTGCCATAAGAGCCAGTCAATTAGGTTTAACTGTGGGCATAGTTGAACGGGAAAGTTTAGGCGGTATTTGTTTAAACTGGGGTTGTATACCTACCAAAGCTTTGTTAAAAAGTGCGCAAGTATTTGAATATTTAAAGCACGCCGAAAGCTATGGGTTAAAAGTTGAAAAGGCTGAAGCTGATTTTACCGCCGTGGTTGAGCGCAGCAGAAATGTAGCCAATGGGATGAGCAAAGGGGTTCAGTTTTTAATGAAAAAAAATAAAATTGAAGTATTGAACGGTAATGGCGCACTAATTAGTCCGAACAAAGTTGAAGTTACCGGAGCGGATGGAAACAAAGAAACGCATACCGCTGCTAATATTATTATTGCAACTGGAGCTCGTTCAAGGGCTTTGCCAAATTTACTTCAAGATGGTAAAAAAATAATTGGCTATCGCGAAGCGATGACGTTGCCAGGGAAACCAGAAAGTATGGTTATTGTAGGGGCAGGTGCTATTGGTGTAGAGTTTGCCTACTTTTATGCGGCAATGGGTACTAAAGTTACCATTATAGAATATTTACACGGCTTAGTGCCTCGAGAAGATATTGATGTGAGTAAAGAATTGACCAAACGTTTTAAAGCCAAGGGTATTGACATTATGGTTGATACCGCTGTTGAAAGTGTAGATACTTCAGGAACAGGCTGTAAAGTGAATTATAAAAGCAAAGATGGTAGTAAAGCAGGAACTGTAGATTGCGAAATTGTCTTATCAGCAGTTGGTCAAACAGCTAATATTGAACATATAGGTTTAGAATTATTGGGTATTATTCCTGAAAAAGGGATTATTCCGGTTAATGAATTTTATCAAACGGCAGTACCCAGCATTTATGCTATTGGCGATGTAGTGCATGGACCAGCTTTGGCACACGTTGCTTCTGCTGAAGGCATTATTTGTGTCGAAAAAATTGCCGGTCATCATCCGGAACCGTTGGATTATGAAAATTTGCCGAGTTGTACGTATTGCTCGCCAGAAATTGCGTCGGTTGGTTTTACCGAAGCAGAAGCTAAAGAAAAGGGTTATGATATTAAAGTGGGGAAGTTTCCATTTAGTGCATCGGGTAAAGCCAGTGCAGCCGGTGCCAAAGAGGGTTTTGTTAAAGTAATTTTTGATGCAAAATATGGTGAATGGCTCGGTGCTCATATGATTGGTTATAATGTTACGGAGATGATTGCGGAAGTAGTCGCCGCCCGTAAATTAGAAACTACCGGTCAGGAAATTATCAAATCGGTACACCCCCACCCTACCATGTCAGAAGCTGTTATGGAAGCTACGGCTGCTGCTTATGGTGAGGTTATTCATTTGTGATTTTTTGAATAAATATTGGACTTCTGAAATCAAAAATCGGTGTTCGATATTCGATATTTAGTTGATCTGATTAGGAAGAATTATTTAAAAATCTAATGAATCAAAAAATTAACATAGCATTTAAAAGATTAAACCATATACAAATTTGTATTCCAGAAAATAAAGAAGTCGAAGCTAAAGCCTTTTATTGTGGTTTGTTAGGCTTACAAGAAATTGAAAAGCCTTCCTCTTTACAAAAAAATGGTGGATTTTGGTTGAAAATTGCCGATATTGAATTACACATTGGAACAGAAAAGTCTATGTATACCTCAAAAAGACATCCGGCATTTGAAGTTACCAATCTTAATGCCTTGAAAAAAGCGTTTGTTAAAAGCAAAGTTAGGATTAAAGAAGATCCATCTTTACCAAAATTCAATCGTTTTTCTTTTTTTGACCCTTTTGGAAACCGAATTGAATTATTAGAAGCCAAGTAGAATTATGAAATATGATGCTTCTGTATAAAAATTTATTTCATTCTAAATTGACCATAAACAACTATGAAAAGTAATGAAAAACTAATTTCAGCAACTTCTATCGAACAGGCATATGACAGGTTAAAAACTATTGTAAGTCATACGCCTTTAAAACTAAATCAACCTTTATCTGATAAATATGGTTGCAACGTCTACTTAAAAAGGGAAGACATGCAATTGGTGCGCTCGTACAAAAGCAGGGGGGCGTATAATAAAATATCTTCTATAACCGAAAGCGAAAGAAAAAAAGGAGTGGTTTGTGCAAGTGCAGGTAATCATGCTCAAGGTTTTGCCTTTTCTTGTGCGCAACTTCAAATACAAGGCAAAGTGTTTATGCCTGTACCCACCCCTAAACAAAAAATAGCCGCTGTTCAGCATTTTGGTGGACTATATGTATCCATTGAATTAACGGGCGATACTTTTGATGATGCTTCGAAAGCTGCCCATGCCTATTGTTTGCAACACGATAAAGTTATTATTCCTCCATTTGATGATTTGAAGGTTATTGAAGGGCAAGGTACTGTTGGCTATGAAATTTTAAAGGATGCCGAAGTGGCTATAGATTATTTGTTTATGCCTGTTGGCGGTGGTGGTTTAAGTGCCGGTGTGGGTAGTTATTTTAAACAACAATCTCCCAAAACCAAGTTAATTGGTGTTGAACCCTCTGGTGCGCCTGCCATGTTTATTGCTTTTAAAAACGACAAAATTATAACCTTAGATAAAATTGACAAGTTTGTAGATGGCGCAGCTGTGCAGCAAGTGGGTTCTTTAACCTTTCCGATTTGTAAAAATACTTTAAAAGAAATTTTGCTGGTTGATGAAGGTAAAATTTGTACTTTACTGTTGGAGTTATATAATAAACAAGCGATGGTTGTTGAGCCGGCGGGTGTTTTATCTATTGCTGCCTTAGATCAATATGCTGATAAAATTAAAGGCAAAAATGTAGTTTGCATTGTTAGCGGCGGTAATAATGATATTTTGCGGACCGAAGAAATTAAAGAACGCTCTATGTTGTATGA
>CALHDG010000262.1 GCA_938023075.1 uncultured Chitinophagales bacterium | reverse complement strand
GCTATCGTAATTGAAATTACTTTTTTTACGTGAGCATATTCTTCTCCCTCATCAATATATTCGGTAATTACTTTTGAGGTTCCATATAAAATCCTGTGGAAATAATCATATTCTTTGCTGTTCTGTATTTCAATAATGATGAATTCTCCTTTAGAGTCTTCTACAAAAATATCAACCCGATTGTGTTTATCATTTTCATCTTCTTTATTCCCCTCACTTTCTAAAATTTTTTTAATGATGATATCTTCTGATAATAATTCACTCAAAAAACCTTCCAATACATCAAAATTTGCTTTGTTGCGGAGCAATTTTTTCATTGCCCAATCAAACCGTACTAATTGTTTTTTTGAACTCATTAATTAAATATACCAATTTGTTTCACACAACAATAATCTTAATCATTTCTATACACTATTCTATGGACTTCAATTTCGTTATCTTCAATAATATAGTAAAAAATAATGTGCTTATTAATTTTATATCCAAACAGCTCTCTTCTAATTTCGTGGTACTCTTTTCCTAATCTTGGATTAATAGCAATCTCTCTGCAAGCCAACTTAAATGATTCATAATAACTATCAGCTTGAGTTTCTGACCAAGTTTCTGCTGTATATACCCAAATATCTGTCAAGTCGCTAATAGCTTCTTGCCTAAGGGTAAGTTTAAGCATTCTTCGCTCTATTGGCTTTTAGTTTTGCAAGATGCTTATCAAAATCAAAATTTTCAACTCTTGGACTATTCAAACCTTCTTGAATTGCATTTTTAAGAGCAATTACTTTGTTTTCTTCATTTTCTAAGAGCCTAAGTCCTGCTCTAACTACTTCGCTAACATTCTTATACCTACCAACAGCAACTTGGTTTTGGATGAATTGGTCAAAATAATTTCCGAGAGAAATAGATGTGTTTTTACCCATAATTCAATTTTCTTTCAAATATACCAAAATTTGGTAATTTTTGCAAATTGCACATAATAGCGTCAATATGCTGATTTTTTATGCGTATAAAAATTTAACAAAAATCATTAAGAAATGGACTTGACCAAAAAACACATCTTTATTATGCTCATAAAATTTCCTAATCCCCATCATTCCCCCCATCAGCATCTTGTACATTCAGCACCGGAAAAAGGTCGGATTTAAAAAGCGTGACCAAAGCTTGTATACTGTCATACAAAGCATCATCGCCTGAAATGGTTTTACGCGCATCAAGGCTTTCATAAATGTTTTCAAACTGTGCTTTAATATCTGCATCGATAGAAGACTGATCAATAGCCAACAACAAGTCATCATAACCTTGTCCATTTTTTCCATCTGCGTTTTCACCCAAATAAAAATCTTCCATTTCTTCAATAGCGGCTTTTACTAATTGTAAAGCGAAACGGTCAGTTCCTTCTACCAACGATTGATAGTAAGCCTCTGTTTTAGTAGCATCTGATGCAATTGGCGTATCATTAGGACCGAGACGCCCAATAGGAATGCCCACTTTGTTTTCCCGAACGTGTTCTTCAAAATAAACCATAGATTCATTTAACTGCTTACTGATAGAACTGCCTAAGGCTACCCCTCCGTTTTCAATAAAATTGGCTTTTAAATCACCACTCCAATTTTCAACTAAAGCATCCGATCGTTCTTTCATACTGTCAACCAATTTGCTCAAAAAAGTTAATCGTTTAGAATCCGTTTTATAATAATTGCCAACATCATTCATACCAAACAGCAAGTAATCCAATGCAGGAAAACCGTTGGCTCTTTCGTGGCTTGTAGTGTTAAAATGATAGGATTCTTGCTCAATTAAATCAGTTAACAAATTGGTATTGATAGGATATAGATTGGTATTGATGACTAAACCTTGATTGACCGTAGCATAAAAATTATGAACGGCTGCTGCCTGATAAGCCAAGTATGCCTGTTCATAAGCCTCGCGCAAAGTCTGTACGCCATCTTCATCCATATGAGAACCAAAATTGCTAACAGCTGCCTGAAAAACCGTCATTTTAGTTTGATAATTTTCCATTGCCGGTATAATAACACCATTTATTTGGTTGCTCAGATGCTGAACATAAGCATTCTCTAAAGTTTCTGGTGGTTCCGAAGGCGGATTTACAGAATCATCACAAGCACCGAATAACAATAAACCAACGGCGGCGGCAACAAGTATAAGATAACTGAACTTAAACTGTAGTGTCATAATTTTTTATCTATTTAAAAAGGTGTGTTTTTAAAGCCGGGGAATGATTCATCTAATAGTCGTTTGGCGTTTTCCATTTGTTCATCACTAACTTCCCATAAGTTAATGTCGTAAATACCATTAAGCGTATTATCAGTATTAGACCAACCTAACTCAACCAACACATCGTGCACATGGTCAGCCGATATTTTTCCCTCGCTATTAAACGATAAGGAGAATATAAATGCCAAGGCTTCCGACAAATGATGCAATTTATCTTCATTGGTTACATCAGCAATAGCTGTATTTAAATAATGAAAAGCAGCGGCAGCAATCCCCGCTTCTACATATAATTTAACATCTTTTGTAGCGGCTTCTAAAGCTGCTTCATTGGTGCTTTCCTGTTCTGGACCAAAACCTTGACCGGCTTTCAATATTGCTCTGCCCAAAATAAAAGCATCCATCGTTTTTTGGGCTAAATTGATACCATATTCCGCTTCTGTTTCATCACTAAAATCAAACATATAATTGGCAATAAATGTGCCATCTCCATTTGAATCGTTAGCAGCATTTGGGTAAGTTACCGGATTAGCTCCAAACCAACCAAAGGCTTCATCCCAACGGTGCTGACGGTCGGTTCCGTTTAGCTCATAATTATCAGCTGCCGATTGGTTGTTGCCTTTTTCATTATCCGGTCCGGCTTGGTTGGGGCGTAAATAATCGTCTACCATTTGGTTATAACACAATGCGCCATACAAGCCTTTTTCTAAAATTTGGATAAACTCTAAACCGTTGGCATCCACATGTCTTTTTTTGCTGCCGGTGGTAATCATACCTGCCATACCATTAGAAGCCGTAACCGTATAATTATCTTGACTGGATTGCACCATTTTTTTGGCTAACTCGGCAAAGGCATCAGCAACAGAGGTATCGCCATTATCAAAATTCAATTCATCAATTTTAGACCTTATGTCGGAACTACCGGTTTCCGTATTGCGTGCAGCTTCGCTTTGAAAGGCTTCGGGCAAACCGCCCACTTCCATCGCATTGGCAATATCCCAATGGATGGGTTCATTTCTGGAAGAGTCTACAATTTCTTGCAGTTGCGCTATTCTTCTTGCTTGCCCCGGATATTGACCCGGTGCAAAAACACCACTAATATCGTAAAATGAAGGAACGGTAAAGCCGCCCAAATCAATTTCACCAAGCGCATCTACATTACTTTTTAGGAAACCTGCTTTGTCTTCTGATCCTGGTTCAGAGTCTTTACAACCACTAAATATGATGGCTCCAGATAAAAACAACACTACCAGAATTTTCAAGTTTTTGATCTTCATTTTATAGGTATTAATTTTTAAATGAAAAAAAATTAACACTACAGCAAAGGTAGTTAATTTAATTTAGACTATTTCTAAATAAGCAGTTTTCAGTTTAGAAAAAACCCATATTTACCCACTTCCACGTCAATTTTTTAAAGTAAATTTTAGCTGAAGGCAAATATACTGTATTTATTTAGACTAATTCTAAATAAGGCGTCTTTTTTGAAAATTTTCTTGCACAATTTTGATTTGTGTGTGTTTTTTAAATAATGAACCCTACTTTTCGTTACTTGTTTACTAAGGTTTCGGTAGTAAAATAATTGCTTTTCCAATGGAACATGTTCCATTGTGTTATGAAAAGCCGGACTACCTTGCTACAACAAGTGAACATGTTTACTGTTTGCTACATCAAGTGAACAGGTTCATTTGGATTACTGTTTGCTTTATATTTTTTTGAATTGATTTAATGTTATTGAATACTTTAATTTCCATAAACAATTTATAATGATGTTATTATTAGATACATTTTGGTTGAACTCTGCAGGAGCGATGCTTTGATTAACTTTTGGCTGTATCGCTCCTACGGAGCTTCACTAATTTTAATATTTTATGCTACCAAGCTGTCATCCCTATGGGATGAGCTTTGTACAAAGGTTCACAAAGAATGTTACGGTATCAAACTTAGTTATTAACTCACTAGTGGCTAAATATTTGGAATGCTTTTAAAAAGTGATTGCGTTGGAAGTTTAGCCCCGATAGCAGTGGTTATGCTGCTTGAAGCGTTTGCCCTTGTGCGGTGGAGCAGCATTTGAACGGATAGCGGGGAGCCCGTTTCTAAATGGTTTCCACCGTTTCGCTACTAAAAAATATAGTTATTTATATGCCAAATTAATAATATTAAAACTTAAAAACCAAATGAAAGATTGTTCAAGACATTTAAAAGAAGCTATTGAACTAAATACAGAACGATTGCTTTTATACGCAAAACTTAGCGGGGGAGAAACGATCCCCTACTCTAAAAAATTGATTTGGTATGAACAATTGGCTTTGAAAGGCGCATGGATCTTTGATCAGTTAGGAAAACGATATCAGCAAAAAGGTATTGACTATATGAAAAATGAGTTTGTTGAAATGGCAACTGCTAGCCCTTTTTATGAGCAGTATCCTGCTGGAATTGATTTTGCCAAACCTTTAGAATTACTTCACTTTACTTCTTTTATGAAGCAGGCGAAACAATTGAATAAACAACAACAGTTTGAGCAGTTAGTAGAACTTTGCAATATGAGGTTGCATCAATTAGAAAAACAAACACACGTTTACTGTATGGTAAGGCATCTAATTGAATCGATACGGCGGATGGCTTTTTTAATTCCAACTTACGAGGCACCTTGTGAGGCACAGCAACTAAAAAGCCCTATGGTTTATTCTCAATTCCTCATTCGATTGCAATTAATGATGCTACCTAAATCTGCCGTATTTGATATTGCCATTGCGCCTATTCAGCAGCAAAACATTCCTTTTTTGTATCAAGATTTACCACCAATTTCTTTGGGTGACGGTCTCCTATTATAATGTGTGAAAAGATGACATCTTTGTAAAAATTTTAGAGTCGAAAATACGATGCAAGTGCCACCATTAATTTCGATAGTGATGCCGGTAAAAAATGCCGGAGCTTACTTGTCAGATTGTCTGCAATCTATTATTGACCAAACCGAACCACATTGGGAATTACTTGCCGTTAACGATCATTCAACTGATAACAGTTTCAGCATTTTAAAAGAATGGGCTAACAAAGATGATCGTATTGAAGTGTATAACAACCATGGCAACGGTATTATTGATGCTTTAAATTTGGCTTATGCAAAAAGCAAAGGTAGCTTTATCAGCCGGATGGATGCCGATGATAAAATGGCTCCAGATAAAATGATGCTGATGAAAGAAGCCTTAGCAAATTATGGGCAAGGGCACGTTGCCGTTGGCTTGGTTGAGTATTTTTCTTCTGGCAAATTGGGTAACGGTTATATTAAATACGCTAATTGGTTAAACACCTTGACACAGCAGACAAATAACTTTATTGATGTTTATAAAGAATGTGTCATCCCTTCACCTTGTTGGATGATGTATAAAACAGACTTTGATATTTGCAATGGTTTCAATTCCAATAGATATCCAGAAGATTATGATTTATGTTTTCGGATGTATGCACAACAGATGAAGATTGCGGCAGTTCCAAAAATCCTTCATTATTGGAGAGATTACCCAAACCGGACTTCCCGAACCGATGAAAAATATGCGGACAACCGCTTTTTAGATTTAAAGTTGCATTATTTTTTAAAATTAGATCATCAACCCACAAAAAGCCTTTGCCTTTGGGGTGCCGGTGATAAAGGTAAATATCTATCAAAAAAACTGATTGCCTTAAGTATTGATTTTACATGGCTGTGCAACAATCCTAAAAAGATGGGGCAAAATATTTACGGGAAAACATTAATCAGTTGGAAGGAAGCTCCCACTAATCAGGTTCAATATATAATAGCAGTGGCTCAAAAAAATGCAAGCATTGAAATTGAAACGCATCTGAAAAAACACCATCTCAAAAAAGGGGAATCGTATTATTTTTTTTGTTAAAATACGTTTGTAAATGATTGAATTGGAATAGATTGGAAAAAATAAAAAATGATCGCGCTGGGGCTCGAACCCAGGACCCTCTCCTTAAAAGGGAGATGCTCTGCCAACTGAGCTACGCGATCATCTAATTAACCATTAATTATTAATGGAGTGCAAAAGTAAAGCAATTCATGCTAAGGTTAAAATAAATTTTAAAAAAAATTTACTTTTGTTTTATCCCATTTAGCATTATTTTTAAATACAGCATTGTGGGTATTAGCCTGGTGGCTATATATTTGGAATGTATTTAAATAGTGATGACGTTGAAAGTTTAGCCCCAATTTCCTAGCCAACAGCACGAAAGTGCATAGGGTTGTTTAGCAGCTAAGTGTTGTTTTTCGAATGTAAAAATTTGTCATTCAAAATTGGGTGTTCGGTGTTCGATATTCGATATTTTTTGATTGACCATTGAGTGAATAACGAATACGGATTAACGAATAATGAATGCTGAATTATTTTTAATGTATAAATAATTGATATTCATTATGGTGAAAGGCACTTAGCTAGAATAGCATTTGAACGGATAGCGGGGAGCCCGTTTCTAAATGGTTTCCACTGTTTCGCTTCTAAAAAAATATAGTTATTTATTCGCCAGATTAATAAGCCAATATACGCTAATATAAAATACGAGTTCTAATGGTATCTGGTATTTTTTTCATCTGTTCTAAAGCAAAATCAGAACCGGATGCGTGCACATCTACTACTACGTAACCAACCTGTTCATTGGTTTTTAAATATTGTCCAACTATGTTGATGCTTGCATCGGACAAAGCCGAATTAATTGCCGACAAAACACCGGGTACATTTTTATGAATATGTAAAATACGATGGGTTTCTTTTTGGCTGGGCAAGTTAAGTGCCGGTATACTGTGGCTACCAACTGAGTTGCCTTTATCTAAATAGTTAATAATTTTAGAAGCCGCATCAATACCAATGTTTTGCTGTGCCTCGTTAGTTGAACCACCAATATGTGGCGTTAAAATAACATTGGGTAAACCTTGTAGTGCGCTGCTAAACTTTTCTCCTTTGCCTTTGGGTTCTAAGGGATATACATCAACAGCCGCACCCACAATGTGTTTTTGTTGAAGTGCTTGTACTAAATCTTCAATTACTACCACCGTACCACGACTCAAATTCAAAAACAAAGAGCCTTTTTTCATTTTGTTGAAAAAATGGGCATTTGCCATATTTTTTGTGCTTTCTTCTTCTGGTACGTGCAGGGTAACAATATCTGATTGCTCCAGTAAGTTATCTAAGCTTTCTGCATTTTGCGCATTCCCTAAAGGAAGCTTCGGTACAGTATCGTAATACAAAACCCGCATACCGAAAGCTTCGGCAAGTATAGAAACTTGTGAACCGATATGTCCATAACCGATAATGCCCAATGTTTTACCTCTTAGTTCGTAGCTGCCCTCTGCGGTTTTAAGCCAATCCCCTTTGTGGGCAGCCTGGTTTTTTTCAGGTATTCTACGTAATAACATAATGCTTTCTGCCATCACCAATTCTGCCACCGACCGGGTATTAGAATACGGTGAATTGAAAACTGCAACACCATAGTCGGCAGCCGTTTGTAAATCTACCTGATTGGTACCAATACAAAAACAAGTTATTGCAGTTAAATGCTTGCCTGTTTCTTGCAATACTTTTTTAGTAATTTTAGTTTTAGAACGAATGCCTACAACTTTCGCTTTTTTTAAGGCTTCAATTAACTCGGCTTCGGGTAAAGCGGTCTTTAATAATTCAACATTGTTATATCCGGCTGCATTTAATTTTTCAACTGCTACCGGATGAATATTTTCTAACAGTAATATTTTTAATTTTTCTTTTGGATAGGAAGTGACCATAACTGTATTGTAATATAATTAAATAGTATGCGATGAATAACGGTTTGAAAACTGAATTTATTCGCAATGCTAATAAAAGATTAGTAGTATTTAAAGCATATGCCTTAATAAATATAAGGAATGAGAAAAAAATAAATTTACATGCTGACTTTGTAATTTTTTGATATAGTTCGTTGAAAAGCGTTGTCTTAACCCCACTAAGTTTATGTTTTTCGCCTTGTCTATCAAAAAATTGCTTTGGCTTTGATGGTAAATTTATTTTCTCTTCATAGCTATCTAAGTACAAACAATTGTATTTGCATACAAAATTTTGTGAAAATTTTGCGTTCTTCGCGCGTATTAAAAGGTTAAGCGATTATGGCAAAAGTATTAATCCTGTTAGGCTCATCAAGTGATAAAGAAGTAATGCAAAGAACAGTTGATTATTTGAAATGGTTTGAGATTGATCATGAAATGATTGTAGCTTCTGCACACCGCGATCCTGAAAAAGTAATGGAGTTAACCACCAACGCTGAAGCTAATGGATATGCTTGTATTATTGCAGCAGCAGGCATGGCAGCAGCTTTGCCCGGGGTTGTGGCAGCTCATTCACCCTTGCCTGTTCTTGGCGTTCCCATTGCTTCTGGTATGCCAAGTGGAATGGATGCTTTACTCTCCATAGTACAAATGCCACCGGGTTTGCCGGTTGGTTGTTTAGCAGTAGGAGGAGCTGGTGCTAAAAACGCCGCAGTAATGGCTGCTCGTATTATTGCTTTAAATAACCCAGCTGTTAAAAAGAAACTAAATGCTTTTAAAGAATTGGGTTATAAGTTATAATTTTATGAAAGTGTCTTTTTATTAAACAATATAAACTTGTTTAGGTTGAGTTTTTGGGCTTTTTTTCTTCTGGATTTTGTGTTTAGGGGATTCAAAGAATCGATTTATAGTGGTGCTATGGAGCTGTTTTTTGAAGAAGTATAAATGCCTAATCATGTATAAACCTAAAGAATAAATTGATGCTTTTGACAAACTTGAAGATGTGTTATACCAAATTGACCATAAAAAGTAACACATATTTCGGATTAATATAGGGAGTTACTGAATCAAGTTCAGCACAAGCTCTTCCTTAAAAATACTCGCCTTAGCTGCTGGCTATGGCTACGGAAACAGCATTAAAATAAATTGAGATAAAATGGTCTATTAGCCTTTTTGAGTACAATTCAAAAAAAATGAAAAGCAGATTGAATTTTCACAGCCAATGAAAATGTTAATAGAAAAATTAATTATAGAATTTCGAAGAATATGCAAAATATAACCAATAATTTATTTGATTTTACGATTGGAGAAGATGGAATAGCAGTCTTTTCAATTAATCAGGTAAACAACCCCACCAACCTGTTTAGTACTGAATTTATCCATCAGTATCTTGAAGTTGCCCACCAAGCAATTCAAGAGGATAGTATTAAAGGGTTTATTGTTACTTCGGGGCGCAGCATGTTTATGCCAGGTGCAGATTTAAGAGAGCTCAGTTCAATGGGTGGCGATGCAGAAAATCAATATAATAAGATGATGGAGATGCACGCCGGTTTCAGAGCTATTGAAACAAGCGGTAAGCCTTTTGTTGCAGCTATTAATGGCACAGCTATGGGCGGTGGATTAGAACTTTGTTTAGCTTGTCATCATCGGGTTTTATTGAACAACTCAAAAATAAAACTCGGTTTTCCAGAAGCTAAAGTTGGGCTTTTACCAGGTGGTGGCGGAACGATTAAAGCACCGTATCTGCTCGGAATCCAAAATGGGTTAACGTACTTAATGCAAAGTAAAGAGGCGAGACCACAACAAGCTTTAAAAGATGGCTTAGTGCATGAATTGGCAGAAACCCAAGAGGCGTTAATGACCAAAGCGAAAGCATGGATTCTTGAAAACCCAAATCCCGTACAGCCTTGGGATGATAAAAAATATAGAATGCCAGGTGGCGGTTTTTGGTCGCCAAACAGCGTGCAAGTTCTAATGGGCGCAGCTGGTAATTTAACCAAAATAGCGCACGGCAATTATCCGGCACAAAACTATATTTTAAAAGTAATTCACGATGGTTTACAACTAACTTTTGATAGAGCCTTAGAAGTAGAAGCGCGATATTTTACTAAATTGTTAGATAGCAAAGAAGCCAAAAATATGATCCGGACAGGCTTTTTGGGTATTCAACATGCTAAAAAAGGGAAAGCCAGACCCAAAGATGAGCCTGCCTACCAAGTTGAAAAGCTCGGCATTCTTGGAGCGGGGATGATGGGAGCCGGAATAGCCTACGTTTCGGCAAAAGCCGGCATGGATGTAGTGTTAAAAGATGTGACCGTAGAAGGCGCAGAAAAAGGGAAAGCCTATTCTAAAAAATTGTTAGATAAAGCGATTTCAAGAAACCGGTCTACGCCAGAAAAAGCAGAAGCCCTCTTAGCTCGCATACAAACCACCGACAATGCAAAGGCTATGGAAGCTTGTGATTTAGTGATTGAAGCCGTTTTTGAAGATCCGCAATTGAAAGATAAAGTAACTAAAGAAACTGAAGCGGTGTTGGCTGCCGATAAAATATATGCCAGTAATACTTCAACCATTCCCATTACCTTGTTGGCGCAATCTTCTGCCCGACCAGAAAATTTTATTGGTATTCACTTTTTTTCTCCGGTAGATAAAATGCCCTTAGTTGAAATTATAGTTGGTGAAAAAACGAAAGATAAAGCCATTGCTGCAGCCATTGATTATACCGTAGCAATTGGCAAAGTACCTATTGTGGTAAATGACAGTAGAGGGTTTTTTACCTCTCGTTGTTTTGGCACTTATGTTGGTGAGGGGATGTTTTTGTTAGAAGAAGGGGTGCCGGCAGCAATGATTGAAAATGTTGCCCGAAAAAAAGGAATGCCGGTTGGTCCGTTGGCAGTGCATGATGAAGTTACATTGACTTTATCTTTACATGTATTTGAAAGTGATCCAATACCGGATAAGCCTGCTTATACTAAACGGGCTTATGAAATTACCCGGAAGTTGGTGAAGGAGTATGGTAGAACCAGTAAAAAAGATGGTAAAGGTTTTTATGATTATCCTGAAGGTGCTAAGAAAAGATTGTGGAAGGGTTTAGCCGATGTTTTTCCGGTAAAGCCCAATATTGTAGATGAACATACGGTAGCTAAACGGATGTTGCACCGGCAGGCAATAGAAAGTTTTAGATGTTTAGATGAAGGCGTGTTGAACAGTGTTACCGATGGTGATATTGGTTCGGTATTGGGTTGGGGTTTCCCGATTTATACCGGCGGTGCACTTTCGTATATTGATTTTGTTGGCGGTAAACAGTTTGTAGCCGATTGCGAAAATTTTGAACAACAATTTGGACCGCGCTTTGCCGTGCCCGAAAGTTTAAAGGCTTTGGTGGAAGCGGGAAAATCGATTCATGAGTTTAGGAAAACTTGAAATTGACCTTGAAGGCTTTAAATATAAAATGGTATTGAAGCAGGGTGAACTTGGAAGTTTAGCCCCGATAGCAGTGGTTATACCATTTGTCGCGAGGGTTTGCAGCGTTGGCAAAATGGTATTTGAACGGATAGCGGGGAGCTCGTTTCTAAATTGTTTTACTGTTTCGCTTCAAAAAAAAATATGTATTATTATCTGTATAATGATAAAAACATTTTGGAGGCGAGCAGCTTGTGCCGCGATTTGTTAGTCCAACATTCAGTAGTGGCACAAATAATTACAAATAAGTATTTGCCTCCATCCAATCAAACAATTCGTTTAATTCTTCAAAAGATTTTTTACCTACTTCATTTTCGTTATTGCCTTGTATTTCTATTGACGTTAGCCTTGTATTTTTTATGAGGTGTTTGGTCAGTTCCAAATTTTGATGAATTTTAAAAATAATTTGAGGCGTTACCGATAAGGCGGCATTTATTTGCTCAACAGACTGCATAGGTAATTGCGCAAATTTCATATGTGTACTTGCCTCTTTACTGAAATTTGTATTATTGTAAATCTGAATAATTTGATAGGCTTGATGTAGATTGTGTAAATTTTTTTGTGGAGGTATTTGTATCCAATTGGTTTGTAATTGATGACATCTTTCGAAAATGAAATCAATATCCATCGTATCGAATTCGGCAACAATTGTTGGTCCGGTAATCCAATTTTTTATGGTTTTAGCATCTTCTAAAGTAAGTGCGTTTGCCTTATTTTTTTTAAAATTGAAGCCTAACCATTGCACGCCTAAAGCAGCGAAGTAACGGGCATCGGTTAAGTGACTAATGTTGCCTGCTTTTATTTGTAGCTTTTTTTGCATTGGGTGTAATATATAAATTAGTAAAGATTTTTAGTCTTCATAATCAAAAAAATAGTGGGCAGCTTTTTCTTAAAAACTTAAATGGCAGCCGAAAAGAAATGGTTATTGAGCGTTCAATTCGGCAACTTGCTGATACGCTATTTTAAATTTTTCACCTTCTAAGGCAAGTGCACTATTTTCAAATATGGCTTTCGCTTCTTGTAATAAAGGATCTAAATTTTTGTATTTAGCAGAAAAATGACCAATAATTAATTGATGCGCATTTAACTGTTTGGCTACTGCTGCTGCTTGTTTTGTTGTGGTATGAAAAGTTTGCAAAGCTCTTTCTTCATCATCGTGCAAAAAGGTTGATTCGTGATACAGCAAATCACAATTTTTTAGTAAGTTAAAATGATGGGCAATGGGAAGTGTATCGGTACAATAGGCATAACTACGCTGCGCTTTAGGATCTTTCGTTAGCAATTTGTTTTGTATGTCTGTCCCGTTTCTGTTGATATTATGACCATCTTTTAAGGCAATTATTTCTTCTACCGATAAATTGTACTCTTCTATTTTTGATTTTATAACATTGCGCTTTTGCTTTACTTCTTTAAAAAAGTAGCCATAACAAGTAATCCGGTGCTGTAGCGGAAAATAATAAACTTCTATGGCACTACTTTCATAACACAAGGCAGGAGAATTGGGCTCCGGCAATTCGATAATTTCTATTTCAAAACCATTATTAGGATCATGAATATCAATATGCACATCAATAATGGATTGTAACCCAGGCGGCGCAAATACCGTTAACTTTTGCTGACGACCTAACAAAATGTAGGAAGTAATTAAGCCCATCAAACCATAATAGTGGTCGCCATGTAGATGACTTATAAAAATTTGATTAATTCTACCTCGCTTTAAATTGTTAGCATCTAGGCGCATTTGGGTGCCTTCTCCACAATCTAATAAAAAGTAGCATTCGTTGTGATTAAGTATTTGAGCAGTAGGATGCCTACCATGCGCCGGTAAAGCTCCGTTACTGCCTAAAATACTCAACTCAAATGTCATTTTTCTCCAATATCTTCCTTAACCTCTTCTTTATTAATTTCCCGTTCCAATTCTTCCATTTTAATAAAGTCTTTAGCTTCTTGAGCAGAAGGTAAAACGGTCAAAATATTATCTAACTGCGATATTCTGAGCAGCTTCATAACATATTCATTGGCATTGCAAAGCACTAAAGTACCTTCGTTTTGCTTACATAAACGATCACCAATTAAAATGGCACTTAAACCACTAGAATCAACAAATTTTAAATTGCTTAAATCTAAAATTATATTTTGAACACCAATTGTGTTTAAACCAATTAGCTCGGTTTTTAACTCAGGTGCCAACACGCTGTTTAATTTCTCGTCTTGTAACGTAAAAACTGTGTAACGTTCTTGTTTATCAACTGAAAACTTCATAAATTTCTACATAATTTAAGTTGCAAAGGTAACGGTTATATTGCTTATAAGCACACTTTGTTAAAAATATAATAATACGATAGTATAACCATAAATGTTATAAGATAGTGTAAATTAATTTTTACTATATTGTTAAATGTCCTATTTATTAATGGTAAATTAAAATTCAAGTTCAAAATTGTCAACTGTAGGATATATTCATTTAAAAACGTTTTTTAAAATTATTTATTTAAACTGCATTAAATATGGCAGTGTCAGGCGCATTTTAATTACGCTATTAGTTGCTTTTATTTTACTTTTGTTTTGGATGGTTTTGTTGTTTTTTCGCTTGTTAGATGAATTGTTCTTTTTTAAATACCGGCAAACCGAAATTAAAAAACCGGTTTTTATTATTGGCAATCCGCGCAGCGGAACTACGTATATGCACCGCTTAATAAGTTTAGATGAAGACCGTTATGTAACCATGAAACTGTATCACACCATTATCCCTTCGGTTACTTTTTATAAGTTAGTACAAGTTTTAAGTTGGGTTGATCAAAAAATTGGTCGTCCACAGCGTCGTTTTTTTGATTGGATAGATAGCTGGTTTTTCAAAAAATGGGAAGATATTCATCCAACCGGCTTTAATCATACCGATGAAGATGAAGGCTTGTATATTTTTAGCTTTTTAACAGTTGCCGTAAGCCTATGGTGTCCTTACATGCAGCACTTTAAATATTTAACTATTATTGACTATTTGCCAGAAAAAACCAAACGTAAACTTCAAAACTACTTTAAAAGCTCCTTACAACGCTTTATATATGTTGAAGGAAAAAACAAAACTTTACTAACCAAAAATGTAATTACTACCGGCAGGCTAAATACCATTTTAGAAATATTACCCGATGCCCGCATGGTTTATATGGTACGCAATCCATTGAAAGCCATCCCCTCTTATGTGAGTATGTTTAGTGCTACATGGCAATTTTTAGCCCCAGAACTAAATAAAGATGACGAGCCGTATAAAGCCTTGGCGCAAGTAAGCATCGATTTTTATAACTATTTTCATCAGCAAAAAAATAAATATGCCGGTACACAGTTTATGACTATTTTATACGATGAATTAAGTGAAAAACCATTTGATACCATTTTAAAAATTTACGCATATTTTAATTTACCGGTGTCTCCTAATTTTAAATTTACACTAAAAGAACATATCGCCAACCAACAAAATTACACCAGTAAACATCAATATAATTTAGAACAATACGGCTTAAGTAATACTGATATTGAAACCCAACTGTATGATTTTATGAATTCTTATGGGTTTATAAAATCTTGACGATTTATCTTCACCAAAAAATTTTAGAAGAACAGATACACCATGAATTTAAATAGATATATCAAAATAACTATTGCCATAATTGTAATTTTTTTGAATGTTGGTTGCGATCAATTCACGAAAGAAAAAGTACGCAATGAAATAGCTGACAAAGAAATGGTTAAAATTGTAGATCATCATTTTACCTTAATTAAAGTTGAAAACACGGGTGCAGCATTAGGTATTTTCTCTAATTTACCACAAGTTTTAAAAATTATACTCTTGCAAATTTTTCCGCTTATAGTTATGCTTGGCTTGTTTTGGTATATTGTAAAAGAAGCCAAAATGCCTATTGCCAATTTAATTGGCTTGTCGTTTATAATTGGGGGGGGGTATTGGAAATATATACGACCGTATCGTCCATAATTCGGTAACCGACTTTATGTTTTTAGAATATGGAAGCCTGCATACGGGTATTTTTAATATGGCAGATGTATCAGTTGTAGTAGGAACAGTTTTCATCATATTGCATATGTTATATACAAAAATTCGCAGCTCAAAACCTTCCTATTAACTGGCATAATAAATAGCTATTTTTTTTAGAAGCGAAACAGTGGAAACCATGTAGAAAGGCGCTACCCGCTATCCGTTCAAATGCTGCGGCAATGCTTCAAATGCCAACGCTTCAGCAGCATAACCACTGCTATCGGGGCTAAACTTCCAACCTCATCACTTTTTAAATACGTTCCAAATATGTAGCACAATATATTAAATAATCAATTATAAAATAGGACGTTTAAAAACTAATTGTTGATTGGGCTTTTTGTGTTAAAAGTTGGAATGCCTATTTTTGAATTTTCAATATGCAACTTGAAGCAATTTTAAAACAATACGAGCTAAATAATTATACCGTTAAAGCGATGGATGGTTATGAAAGCTCCAATTTTAAAATTTCGACATTCTCTAAAAACTATGTACTCAAATTATATCCTGATGATTGGATGACGCTTCAACAGATCAAAGCAGAAAATGAAGTGCTGTTACAGTTAGATAAGGATAAATATCCTAAACCCTACAAAAATAAAGACGGTGTTTTTGTAAGCAAAGCAGCAATTAATGGTCAACCAACTTATGCAAGGTTATTGAGTTTTTTAGAGGGTAATTTTCTGGCAGCGTGTCATCATAGCCAAAACTTAATTGAACATTTTGGTAAAACTATGGCAAGTTTAGACATGGCTTTGAGTAAACAAAATCACTTAGCTATTCAAGCCAAAAAAACAGTTTGGGATTTACAGTACAATCATCTAAGCAAAAAATATTTATCATATATTTCACCTCATCCTATCCGGCGTTTAGCGCATCATTTTTTACTGCAATACCAAACACACGTAAGTCCGGTAGTAGATGCCTTGCGCAGCCAACTTATTCACGGCGATGCCAACGATTGGAATGTTTTAGCCGATGCGAAACAACCTAATCGACTTAGTGGCATAATTGATTTTGGAGATATGTGTTACAGCCCTTTAATTAATGAGGTGGCGATTGCTTTAGTGTATCTGATGTTTGATAAAGAAAACCCTTTGCAATGGGCAAGTTATTTTTTGTCTGCTTATCATCAGCAGTTGCCTTTACAAGAAAATGAGTTAGCCGTATTGTATTATTTAATTGGTGCCCGCTTAAGTGTTAGCTTGTGTCAATCTGCCTTTCATAAAAAAGTAACACCAAATAAAGATTACATATCTATCAGTGAACAACAAGTTACGCGCTTAATTGAGCGGTGGATTCGTATTAATCCCTTAAAGGCAACAGTAGCATTTAAAAAAGCGGTTGGATTTGATGCCGCATTTACCGATACAACCGAAGTTGACCTTGAAAGAAGATACCGCCATACTTCAAAAGCATTGTCCTTAACTTTTGAAAAACCTATTAAAATGGTAGGTTCCGCTTTTCAATATATGTATGATAATTTAGGTAATACTTACTTAGATTTGTACAACAATATACCACAAGTAGGTCACGGGCATCCGTTAGTAATTGAAGCAGCACAGCAACAAATAGCGAAATTAAATACCAACAGCCGTTATTTAAATGACGTGTATTTGCAATATACAGAGGAGCTGTTAAAGAAATTTCCAGCACCTTTAAATAAAGTTTTTTTGCTTAACTCTGGTAGCGCCGCGAGCGATTTGGCTATTCGTTTAGCCTATGCTTATTCAGCTAATCAACACTTATTGGTGATGGAGCATGGTTACCACGGCAATTCACAATTGGGCATCAACATTAGTCATTATAAATTTGGAGGAAAAGGAGGCGATGGCAAAAAAGAGCATATTGTTATTGCTGAATTGCCTGATACCTATCGAGGTAAATATGCTGAAGCAGGCAACGAAGCTGGAAATTTGTATGCCCGGGATTGTATTAATCAACTTCGAAAACACCCTCAAAAAATAGCCGCTTTTATTACAGAAAGTATAGTCGGTTGTGGCGGGCAAGTGCCTTTAGCCGACGGTTATTTACCGGAGATGTTTGATTATATTCGTAAGCAAGGCGGCATCTGTATTTGTGATGAAGTACAAACCGGCTTTGGAAGAACGGGTAATCATTTTTGGGCTTTTGAAAAATATGAAGTGGTTCCCGATATGGTAATTATTGGCAAGCCGATGGGGAATGGGCATCCTATTGGGGCAGTGGTTACGACCGATACTATTGCCCAATCTTTTGAAACCGGTATGGAGTTTTTTAGTTCTTTTGGTGGCAACCCCGTTTCGTGTGCCATTGGTTTATCGGTTTTGCAAGTAATAGAACAAGAAAAATTACAGCAACAGGCTAAGTTGCTTGGAGACTATTTAAAAAGTCAACTTCATTTGCTGGAAACCCGTTTTGAAACCATTGGTAATGTAAGAGGGGAAGGACTTTTTCTTGGGCTAGATTTGGTAATGGATAAAAAAAGCAAAGTGCCGAATACTAAATTAGCCCAACAAGTGAAAAATAAATTAAAAGAACATGGTATTTTGGTTGGAACAGATGGACCTTTTGATAATGTACTGAAAATAAAACCACCTTTAACTATTACCAATAATAATGCAGATGAATTTATAAAAATGCTTAGCTTAATTTTGGAGAATCAAATATAAACTTGATGTTAAAAATACGTATGTTTGGTGCTTTTAATACAACAATATGACTTTGAACAAAGCAATAGCCACCTTAACAATTCGCTTAACTTTAGGATTTATTTTTTTAATGCAAGGTTTTGGAAAAGTGTTTACTTGGGGTGTGGAAAATCTTTTCAAGATGGATTTTTTTCTTGGAACTTATAAAGATATGTTGCCAGAATTTATCATTCGGGCTACGGCTTATTACACTTCATACATTGAACTAATAGGTGGTTTACTTTTAATATTGGGTTTAAAAAGAGACTATGCTTTGTATGCCTTAGCATCGGTGTTGGTTATTGTAACTTTTGGGCATGGTTTAGCTGAACCTATCTGGGATTTATCGAACGTTATGTATCGATTAATTTTATTAATCGCCTTGCTCTTACTTCCCAAAGCATGGGATAAATTTTCAATAGATTATTTACTGAAAAAAAAGTAGTAAAGAAAACAGGAATTGCATAGTAAGTTCTACCCTCCTATACTTCAGGCAATAAATGTTTACGATCTTTCACTAACTGTACATTTAATTTTGGTAACAACAGCAAACAAACAGAGGCATGACTTGGGATGGTTAACAATTTATGGCTATGCATATTTTTAGTAGCACAATTAAAAAAATAACCTGCTGATAAGTGAACGTTTGCTTGTCGATCACTTAAATTATTATACATTAAATATTTACTTGATCCAATTGTAAAAGTACTTTTGTACAATTCGTTTTGTACTATCAGTTTTAGGTTAGTTGCCGCTTTTAATGGAAAACAAGAATGGTACAACTGCAAAGTTGCATCGTCATATCGATTAATTTCATCAGATATAAAAAACAAACTGCCGAAAATATAGTTAATGTATAGTTGAGTCAATTTTTCATCTGTAGTTAAGTTGTTGTTTTCGTTACGTAACAAACAAACATCGGCATCATTATAAAAATAGTGTGCATCTAACTCATATAAACTGAGGGTGTTTTTTAAAGCATTAATGGTTGACAACCTTTCCCGATGATTAACATGCCGCAACCAATGTCGCCAATTAAAATCAGCATCGGCACCAATACGACAGTACTGCGCATTTTGGGCAGCCGCAACCAAAGGAACACCACAAGCCAACATTTCGTTTTCACCACATACTTTATTTAACCATTGCATAGCTTCGTGCATTACTTCACCACGGGTTTTGTGTTTTGGTGTAGATAAGCATACTGCATACAAAAAATCTAACTTAACCATTTTAAATTTCCATAAATCAAAAACGGTTTTAAATACTTTTGTAAGATAGTTTCGTAAGTCTTCATTGTAAAAATCTAAAGCATAATGCCAGCCACTCCACAAGGGGTTGTATCCTGATTTAACCGGTTTTCCTTTCGTATCTTTTAAAAGCCATTCTTTTTTATTTGTATAGATGAAAGAGTTTTTCTCACAAATAAACGGAGCTAACCATAAGCCGGGTTTATAACCTGCTTCAGTTATGTTTCTCGCTAAGCAACAAATTTCGCTGTTAAAGCCGGGTTTTAAATTCAACCAATCGCCAATGGCTAACTGCCAACCATCGTCTATTTGAAAATAATCCATTGGTATGTTTCTCAGCTGAAAGGCTTTCAGTTGTTGTGTTAAATAAGGTCCATCAATTTTATTAAAGCGATTATACCAACTAGTGTAGCCTGCTTTTTTTTGAATTGGAAGTGGTTTGATCTCCGAAAATTCAAAGTATTGTTTAAAAGCTGCTTCTTTAAAACCATCAAAGAAAAATAAATCAAACAATTGAATGTGGTTGCCTTTGTTGAGTGATAATCCTTCCGCATCTTTAACTATGCTAAAGATGTTTCTTTTAGTGTTGTATAAAAAAGCGGTAAAAGCCGTTTGCTCATCGCAAGAACCAGCAAAAAGAATAACGTTGTTTTCTTGTTGTAGGTAAGTATAACTCCAACTTCGTAATTGGTTTTTTTTAAGCTGTTTTTTTAAGATGTGATTATCCCCCATTTGCCCCATTAAGGGTTTTGCCAACGGGTTGATGTTTTTAAACCGATCTGCTTTCGTATACCAACCAGTTTCAGACCAAGATTGATAACCTTTGCAAAAAATTACATCATCTTCTACCAATTGAAACGGAGCAGTTAACACACAACTGTTAATCGTTAGGTGCTGCAAACATTCCAACCGAATTTGAATACGCGTAAAATCAAAGCCTTCAAAACGATTGGCTTTTATAGTACAATGTTCAGTTTGAAATTGACCATTAATGCCGAAGTGGAGTTGCTTCTTTTTGTTATGAGCAACATACTGTAAAGTGCCCTTTGTTTGGTTTAGTATTTTTGTGCGGAGCATGGTGGAAAGGTACAAAGATGTAACCGAAATTTGTAAAGTCATTCGGATTTGAATATTGAAAAAGCCAAGAAACTAACCGAAAAGATTGTTCTTGAATAATTTTTACTTTATACTATTTTTTGGATGACTACAATTTAAAACCTAATCTGTTGCCAAAGGCTATATTTTTTTTTATGGAGTGTGTCACTCAACACTGTAAAAATCTCATTAATTTTTCACTACTCTAACTATCTCTCGAATATGAACTCCTTATTCCTCACTCTTATCTCTAACCAAGCCAAATTTTTCAATTTTATTGTACAGATGACTTCGTTGTATATCTAATTGTTCGGCGGTTTTCGTAATGTTCCAACTGTTCTTTTTTAAGCGAAAGGCAATAAACTCTTGCTCCATGTAATCTTTAAAATCTTGAAATTTTTCATATTTCTCAAACACGTCAGTTGCCGTAGCAAAATGATTGCTTGGCGAAACATAGTTGGTCACATCATCTTGTGTAATTTTAGAATCACTTAAAATAACAAGCCGCTCTAAAACATTATGTAATTCTCTAATATTACCCGACCAGTTAAAATTTTGTAATGCTTTAACGGCTTTTGGTTGAATCACTTTTTCAGGCATGTTATATCCCTTACAAATTTTTTCAACAAATTTTTGAGACAATAATGGAATATCTTCAATACGTTCGTTTAGCGAGGGTACGTGAATTAAAATAACACTTAACCGGTGATACAAATCCATCCTAAACTTTTTGTCTTCAATTTCCCGGTTCAAATCTTTGTTGGTAGCGGCTACAACTCGAACATCCACTTGAATTTCTTTATCTCCACCTACGCGTGTAATCTTATTTTCTTGTAAAGCTCTTAATACTTTTGCTTGTGCCGAAAGGCTCATATCGCCAATTTCATCTAAAAAGAGGGTGCCGCCATTTGCTTGTTCAAATTTGCCAATGCGTTGTTTTACTGCCGAAGTAAAAGCTCCTTTTTCGTGACCAAACAACTCACTTTCAATTAACTCTGCTGGTATAGCTGCACAATTTACCTCAACAATTTGTGCACCGGCGCGTGGGCTTTTTTCGTGCAACCAACGAGCAACCAATTCTTTACCCGTACCATTCTGTCCGGTAATTAAAACACGGGCATCGGTTGGCGCAACTTTATCAATGGTATCTTTTATTTTTTGTATAGCCGGCGAATCGCCAATTATTTCTGTAGTTTTAGAAATGCGTTGCTTCAGCACTTTGGTTTCGGTTACCAAGCTACCTTTATCTAAGGCGTTTCTTACCGTAATGAGCAGGCGGTTTAAATCTGGCGGTTTAGCAATATAATCAAAGGCACCTTTTTTTACGGCTTCTACAGCAGTTTCGGTATTGCCATGCCCGCTAATAACTACTATGGGTAAATCGGCTTTTTCTTTCAGTGCAGCATCCAACATTTCCATGCCATCCATCTTAGGCATTTTAATGTCACAAAATACTACATCGTAGTTATTCTTTTTTATTTTTTCTAACCCTTCCAGACCGTCGCTCGCTTCATCAACTGCATATTTTTCGTACTCTAAAATATCTCGAAGGGTGTTGCGGATGCCTTTTTCGTCATCAACAATTAAAATGTTTGCCATAAGTTTTTTGCTTGTCTACAAAAGTATACTAAATTATGCATACATGGAAAATTTTGTATAGTTTAAAGTACAGTTTGGCAATTTATCCATACACTATAATCGTATTGTATTCTCAAAACTCTTAACTCCTTGTAAAAAATAATATCTTCAATAAGGCAAATGGTTTCAAGGGTAGCCCTTTATCTAAGCCATAAAGTAGTTGTCTTTTTTTTGATTTTTTTTTGAAGCGAAACTATTATGTATTGTCGTAACACCCGTTCCGCTTTCCGCTCAAATGCCATTTGCCTACGCTGCAAAAGCCCTTCAAAATGGCATAACCGCTTCAATTCTATCTAAGTGCCGGCTACCCGTCTAAGCCCGGACACCCACGTCATACTGAAACCTGTGCTGAACTTGATTCAGTATCTGGAGCGAAGCGGAATAAATGCTCAGTATCTCCCGGCTACTTCAATCAACGTTAGTATAACCAATACGCTGTTTCAATATGACAGATTCTGAGCAAGCTACTTCACTTCGTTCAGCACCTTCTCAGAATGACTGTTTTTGTCCGGTGTTAGACAGGTAGCCTAAGTGCCTTTCAGCATATTGAATGTCATTTATTTATAAATTAAAAATAATTCAACATTCATTATTCGTTAATCGATATTCGTTATTCATTAAATGGTCATCCAAAAAAATATCGAATATCGAACACCAAATTTTGAATGACGAATTTTTCCATTCGAAAAACAACACTTAGCTGCTAAATAACCCAATGCACTTTAGTGCTGTTGGCTTGGAAATCGGGGCTAGTTTGCAAACTTCGGTGCTTTGTAGAAAAATAAAAAACGAAGGCACTCGAAAACAGAAAAGCATTAACCACTTTGATAAATTTGTCGAAAATTGCATAGTCAGCATATAAATTTATTTTTTTATCGTTTCTAAAACGAGTAGCTTAATATAATTTATTTAAGTTTCGGTAGTAAAATAATTGCTGTTCCAATTTGTCAATAAAAGCAAAGCCACTTGGCTACATCAAGTGAACGAGTTCACTTGGATGATTATATACTGTATATTCAGAACTCTTGACCCCTCGCAAAATGAAGTGCCACCTAAAAAGTAAATGGTTTTATAGGTAGCCCTTAGACCTGACAGGTTTTTGAAACCTGTCAGGTCTTGATAGCAAAAATTTATGTGTTTTTATTTTACGAAGAGTATACTCCAAGTATCGATTTTGGGGTTGGGGTCAGGAGTTCTGATATTCTTAAATTAAGTTGATTTAATGATATAGAGTACTTCAATTTTCTTAAATAATTTATATACATACTTCTATGAAACAAGTACTACTAGCGAAACTTGAGTAATTTATTTTAACACACTACTAATGACTTCATATTTAAGATTCATAATTCTTACAAGGTCTTCAACTCATCAATAATCTTCCCTAACGAATCTTTCGCATCGCCAAACAACATCTTATTATTATCATGAAAAAACAACGGATTTTGAATGCCCGCATAACCCGGTTTCATACTCCGTTTAAATACTACTGTTTGCTTGGCGTTCCATACTTCTAAAATTGGCATGCCATAAATGTTAGAAGAAGGATCATCTAAAGCTGAGGGATTCACTACATCGTTGGCACCAATAATTAACACAATATCGGTATCGGTTAAGCGGCTGTTGCAATCATCCAAATCTAACAGTTTATCATACGAAATATCCACTTCGGCAAGCAGTACATTCATATGTCCGGGCATTCTACCCGCTACCGGATGGATGCCGTAAAATACTTCTACCCCTTTTTCGGTGAGCAAGGTATCTAACTCTTTTGCTTGTTTTTGTGCTTGCGCAACTGCCATACCATAACCCGGCACCATAATTACCTGATTAGCGTAGTTGAGCAAAATGGCAATATCAATAGGGCTAGCTTCTTGTATGGTTCGGTCTTCATCGCCGCCTGCGGCGGCTCCAACACCCGCACCAACGGCAGCACTCCCAAAACCACCGGCAACTACATTTAAGATACTCCGGTTCATTGCTCGACACATCAACAAGGTTAAAATAGTACCCGAAGCACCAACCAAAATACCTCCTAAAATCATAATTTGATTATCATATAAATAACCCGCCACAGCTGCCGAAATGCCCGTTACCGAATTTAGTAAAGAGATCACCACCGGCATATCTGCCCCGCCAATAGGCGCAACAAAGGAGAAGCCATAAACCAAAGCCAACACTGCCGCAATTGCAATAGATAAGGTACTAGGATTCATTATCGCAAACACCACGGAGCCAATAGTTAATGCCAGCAGCAGCAAGTTAATGATATTATGCGCCGGTAACATCACGTGTTTATCTTTTACTTTGCCATCTAATTTTAAATAAGCCAACACACTTCCCGAAAAAGAAATAGCACCAATCACCATGGCACTAAACACGATAATACTTTGCAAAATGGTGGTTTCATTATCAAATTTCAAAGCCTCTAAAATACCTAACAACATGGCACTTAAACCGCCAAAGCCATTAAAAATAGAAACGAGTTGAGGCATCGCCGTCATCTCAACTTTCACTGCCCGTTGCCAACCAATCAGCGAACCAATCATTAAACCACCAAGTATCCAAAAATAATTGTTTGCTGCAAAATTAACCGGACTAATCATTTTACCAGAAGCCAATTCTATGGGGTAAAGCAAAGAAGTGACAATGGCAATACCCATGCCAACGGCTGAAAACAAGTTGCCTCGTCGAGCCGTTTTCGGGTTGCTCAAACCCTTTAAACCCACTATAAAACAAATGGCACTTAAAATGTATAATATCTCACAAGCCAGCTTCACTTTTTCACCTCCTTCTTTTTAAACATGGCTAACATGCGGTTGGTTACCGCAAAGCCGCCCACCACATTAATCATCGCAACAATTAAAGCCACCGAAGCCACCGCTAAGGCAAAATAGTCACCCGGTTCAGCCGAGCGAATAAACAAAATGGAACCCACCAACACCACTCCACTAATGGCGTTTGCGCCACTCATTAGTGGCGTGTGCAACACCGAAGGCACTTTCGAAATTAACTCAAAGCCTAAATAAATGGCAAACACCAACAGATAAACCGATTGTATATTATCTAATAAAAACTGCCCCATCATTTTATTTTAAATTACGATATTATTTTTTTTGAAGCGAAACACCTAACTCGTACAAAGGGTAGTCCCGCTTTCCGTTCAAATGCTGTTGCTTCGCTACAAAGCCTTCGCTGCAAACAGCATAACCACTGCAATCGGGGCTAAAATTCAAACCTCGCTCCTTCGTACAATTCAAGCTGTTGACCCAGCTTCATGGTCAATGCCATACTAAAGTTCAGGAGATATTGGATGAAATTTATTCCGCTCTGCTCCAATTCATACTTCATAATTACTTAGGATGTATTTTAGAAGCCTGCAATATCTCATGCCCATTATCAATATGCCCTGCTTCATCTTGCACAAACAATTTCAAATAACTGTAAATATTATTGGCTACCAAAGTAGAAGCATCTTGCACACAACCCAAATGCAAATTAGAGTTACCTATAATGGTAACGCCTTTATGATTTACTTCTTCTTCATTTTTAGTACAAGCACAATTGCCTCCGGTAGAAGCTGCCAAATCAACAATTACCGAACCTTTTTGCATACTTTCTACCATCGCTTCTTCAATTAATGTAGGGGCGGGTTTACCTCTAAGTTGCGCTGTTGTAATTACTACATCGGCATTTTTAACCGAATCGGCTATGGCTTGTTTTTGTTTCGCTTTGTATTCGTTGGTTTGCTGAACGGCGTACCCACCGGCTGCAATATCGTCAGCTGCTCCTTCTACCATTACAAATTTAGCACCCAAACTTTCTACTTCTTCTTTTACTGCCAAACGCACATCAAAAGCCTCTACTTTGGCACCCAGTTTTCGGGCAACGGCAATAGCTTGCAAACCAGCAACACCGGCACCCAACACCAACACCTTCGCCGGACGAATAGTACCCGCAGCAGTCATCAACATCGGAAAGTAGCGTGGCAGTTTGGCTGCTGCCAACAACACCGCCTGATAACCCGCAATAGATGCCATAGAACTTAAGGCATCCATACTTTGCGCCAAGGTCGAGCGCGGTATCATATCTAAACTATAACATGGTGCGGCGCAGTCTTTTAAAAACGAGTCATCAAAAGTTGGTTCGTAAGGCTTAAAAAACGAAATGTAATGTTGCGTGTTTTTAAATTGATTCATTTGACTGATTTCCACCGGAAAAAGACTGACCAATATATCTGCCTCTTGCACGACCGTAGAAGTCGACTTACTAAACTGTTGTAAGGAGGAATCCAAGCCAAAAGCTTCATCCAATAAAATTTGATGTCCGTCTTTTTCTATTTTTTTGATACTCAAATCAGAAAACGGAACCCGCTCATCGGTAGATTGTAAATAACCTATTTTCACTGTTGTTTGATTTAAAGGTTAAATTCGACTATAATGATACTGATTTTAAATGATATATAAAAATTATGATACAAAAAATTACTACAAATATAAGCCTACATTTAATTTTTTGCTTATGTATGTTGATTGAAAAAGAGCATCAAAAAAACATATGAAACACCTATTAACACAATAAGTAATACGTAAAATTTTTGCAAGTAATTCAAAAGCATTGTAACCTTGTAACAATTATTATTTGAAACTCTTCACAATTTTTTAACTTTAATAATTAAATTTATATGCTAACAACACACACGATTTTCGAAACACTAAGTATTCAATACTGTTATTCTGTATTTGTATTGGATTAAATTTTGAGGTATTTGCTCAAAAATCTATCCATACTTTGAATACTAAAAATTATGATAATTACAATCGGCATTTGATAAAAGAAGAGACTTTATTAAAGCTAAAAGAAGTTGCTAACTCAATTTATGTTGACGGAACGGCTTACATACGAAACGATGATATTAACACTAATTTTGAAAGTGAATAGGATAACCAGTAAACTTTTCATAATTTGTTTTTTGAATTCCAATTTATTATTTATATATTATTAATATAACTTTTCCCTTCATTCCATATCATTTGTCCATTGAATCGAAAATTTTTTCTTCTCATTAATTGATTAGGCTAAGTTTTTACAACCATAGAACATAAAATAATCTCAAAGATTGATTATTTATAAGCTTTTTCATTTATGACGAAAAATTTTCAATTTATGCATTTTTTCATATTAATTTCCTTTTTTCAATTTCTAACTTTTTAAGTAAGGTGATTTAGAATCCGAAAGGTAAAATATGGGCAATAGATTTAATTAGTAACTGTATGAATGGTAGATTTAAAATGATGAATGGTCGGTTTAGTGTTTTATTTAACTTATTGAATATCTAATCAAGTAAAATAATCTTTATCACTTAGATTTCAACGCTAATTTGTTTAGTTGTAGAATTATCGTAATTCTTAAAACCAAAACGCTCTCTTCAAAAAGAAATATTAATTTTGTATTAGTAGTTATGAAAAACAGCAACTTCCCAAATAACCCACTTGCAATTCTTATAAGAATTCCCTTCCCAATCCAACGCTCCGCGAGATTTGCACCTTAAATTAGTTAAAAAATTTTGCAAAGCTTTTAACAGTTAAGGCTTCCGCACGTGCAGGATTGCAAACGACAACAATAGGTTAAATCAAATTATTTTGTTCTTATTCTTTAAATACCCAAAAATATTAAACACCAGAACAAGCAAAAAAAATTAATAAAACCAATCGAAATTTTGAGATAATGGGAGTTGATGTAACAGAAAAGATCATGAACTTTTTCAAAGGTAGAAAGTGTTAAAACTCTCTCGTTTAACATTTAAGTGCAGTAATTTCCACAACAATATAAAGCAAGTTTATAACGAGTTGCTTCTATACAACAAATTGTCATTAGTGAAATTATGTTATCTCGATCGAAGGGAGAGAACCTGCTTAATGCCTTGATTTACTCGTTATTAGTGGTAGGATTTCTCGTTTCACTCGAAATGACAAGAAGTATAAGTAGACGATTATGTTTTGATTAACTACCGAAACGTAAGTAATTAATATTGAAATGTTTCATTCAATACCTAAAAAAAAGGTGAGGTTGAAATTAAATCAACCTCACCTTTTTTAAAATTTATTTATTAAAAATGAATTATTTAATTAAAAATTGGCCTGTTTGAACTGAATCACCTTTTATGGTTTTTACAAAATATAAGCCTTCTTTTAGATGGCTTACATTAGCTTTGTATACGTTGCCATCATAATTAATACTATTTTGTTCAAGCACAATTTGTCCACTAACATTATAAACACTTACATTATCAGCCTCTCCATCCCCCAATAATTTAATTTCAATTTGGTTGCTTGCCGGATTAGGGTAAACATTAATCGCGTAATTATCTTCATTACCTAATCTATGCCTACAATCTCTTATGGTAAATGTGATAGTATGCTCATCACATTGTGTGCCACGCCCATTATTTTCACTAAACAGTTTAGCATTTATGGTATATTTACCTGGATTTAACCAAAATTGACGAGAATCGTAAGGTAAATGGTTTTCACTATTTTTTGAATGTACGGCACCACTAATATCGAACAATAAACTTTCGTGTGAACCGGCTACCCTGGCGGTAATTCTTACATCAGCCGGAAAATCGCTGCTACAGAAAGTATCACCATTTCTTACTTTAGTATACTCGCTTCCGTCACCATTGTAAGGTATAATTCTAAACGCTCTGATATCGCCGTCGCAATTTGTCGGTTTTTGACACTCATTTCTTTCTATTCTAATTGAATTAGAGAGTTCGAAACAACCGGTGAAAAAATTTACATTGCTTCCTACTGCGGCTCCTTCAACATGGTCAAAAGTTAAATACCATAATAAACAAGTACCTACACCTGCTCCGTCAAAATCAACATCACTTGCCCAAGCTGGCGTGCCTAAAATGTTTAATTGCTCATCAGTTACTAACCAAAGTGCGTGTGCACCGCTTCCTCCTCTTACATCAATATTGCCTACTCTGTCTTCGGCACCATCGCCAACACAAAATGAATACGGACCGCCTGAAATATGTGCTGCTTTTGCACCACAAGCTGGGGCACACTCATTTCTTTCTATTCTAATGGAATTAGAGAGTTCAAAACAACCGGTGAAATAATTTATATTACTTCCTACTGCAGCTCCTTCAACATGGTCAAAAGTTAAATACCATAATAAACAAGTACCTACACCTGCCCCGTCAAAATCAACATCACTTGCCCAAGCTGGCGTACCTAAAATATTTAAATGCTCATCGGTAACTAACCAAAGTGCGTGATAACCGGCACCACCACTTACATCTATATTGCCTACTCTGTCTTCAGCACCATCGCCAACGCAAAATGAATATGGACCGCCTGAAATATGTGCTGCTTTTGCACCACAAGCTGGGGCACACTCATTTCTTTCTATTCTAATGGAATTAGAGAGTTCAAAACAACC
>CALHDG010000261.1 GCA_938023075.1 uncultured Chitinophagales bacterium | reverse complement strand
AAAGATTACCTTCAATCCATAGGAATCAATAAAGATCTAATAAATGATAACCGAAAATTAAAACATAAGTTTAACTATTCTATTCCAACAGACTTGGTAAAGCCGGGTAGCATCGAAATTCAATTGCGAAATAATATAACGCAAAATTATAACGATAATTCTAATCCAAATTATCAATACAGAACAAATAGTTTACAAGGCAAATTTGGTATTAATCCTTATATAAACTTAGGCTTCCTGGTTAATTATGAGATTTCATATAGGAATTATAAGTTTGATAAATTATTTTCTTTAGGACCGCAATTGTATTTTAAGCCCAATAAAAATCGAAACAATTTTAATATAGAGTTGGGCTACATGTTTCCTATAATAAAAGAACATGAGCCTTTTTTTATACGAGATGTTACTGGAACAAATGGGAGCTCTTTTTATAGTAAGATAAATTTTGTGGAAGGTTTATTTTTTATGTTCAAGTTTTTGTGAATTTAGGTTAGCAATTGATTTGGGTATCAATTGAAGTAGATATCTTATTTAATTAAACGCTACATAGTATGAAAAATTATAGTAGATGGTATTAAATCAGTTATAAACTATTTAAGTAAAATATTGAAAAAACAGCACAAACAAAATCATTAAACCATGTATAATGTTGCTGATTAACTCATTTTTCACTCGTAAAATTACATTACTGTAGTACATCGAAAGGATCATCAAAACAATTACATTCAGTTCGAACAACCAAGTTTGTATAATTAATTGATACGTAAAAAGGCAAGCGATTAAAATATTAAATAGGTTTCGGTAGCGTTTCATAATAGTGGTAACTTTAAACAGATGTTCATCAATAAATAAAAATAACATGCCCAAACAAATGCCAATAACTATAAATCGATACCATATTTGGAAATTGCTTAGTGGAATAAACGGAACATCGGGCGTTTGTTTTAGCATTAAATAATCTAATACTATTTGATGATTACCGAATAAGCCAAAAAAGATTAATGCTATAATTGCTGGACAAATAAACCCAATTATGGTGGCTACCCAATACCGCCAATAAAATGGGGTAATTAGTATAAAGATGACGTATGAAAAAACAACTAAGCTCCAGTAGGGTAAAAAAACCAAGGTGAGTGTACCACATATTAAACCAATATCAAACGAACGGCTTAAGTTTTTATCGTGAACCGCTATTTCAAACAGTTTATTAAACATAGAAATAAACAAGGGTAGAAACAAAAAAACAAGGGTAGGATAAGTGTATTGGTTGAAAAAAGAAAATATGGTAATAAATATAAGTGCCGGCAAATAGGTATAGTTAGAAACAAAGCGGTTTTTAGCTAGTACCATACCAAAATAGATAGCTGAGCCGTAAAGCACCCCTATATATATAAATGTATAAATCCACTGCGGTAAGTTTAACCAAGTAAACAAAATTTGGTGGACAGCATAACAAAAAGGTGCCTGGTTATTGGCAATAATTTCCGGTGGGGAAATAAACAGGTTAATATTTAAAAGCAAGGTAACCGCAAAAAGCGCAAGCAAAAAAACCTCACTGGCTACTTTAAAAAGACTAACCATTATAAATTACTTATGATCAATTATAAATTGTTGATTAAGTGGAAACCTTTAACAAATGGTTTAATTATAAAATAATAGACTTATTGTTTTAGGCGTGGGTCAATAGCATCTGCCAAACCGTCGCCGAGCAAATTAAAAATGGTAACCGTTATAAAAATGGCAAAACCCGGAAAAATAGCAAGCCACCAAGCTTCTGGTGCTACCCTGCCTTTGGATAATAACTTACCCCAGGTAATGGTATCAGGCGGTACACCAATGCCCAAAAACGAAAGGGCACTTTCTGTTAAAATAGCGGCGGCAATACCAAAAGCAATGGCAATTAAAACTGGGGTTAAGGAGTTAGGGATGGCATGTCGCCAAATGATACGAGCGCGGCTAAAACCTAAAGCCTCAGCAGCTTCAATATATTCTAAACTTCTTACCTTTAGTAATTCTGCACGTATAAAACGGGCAATACCCGTCCAGCCAATTAAGCCGATAATAAGCATTACATAAACCAACGAAGCCCCTAAAGAAGCAACTACGGCTAATATTAATAACAAACCCGGTATTGAGCGTAATACTTCAATTAAGCGGTTTACAATAATATCGATAGGAATGCTTCGCTTTTTACCCAAAAACGGAATTCTTTTTAAGGGATAGGCAATTAAATTAGGTATAAGCATAACGATTGCAAAAAGCACAAAACTCCACAAAAACTGGAAAAGACCACTAATGGTTGAACTGGAAAAAGCATCTGCCACCAAATTTTTTCTTGCCATAAAAGCAATAAAAAAAGCAAAGGGTACAAAAAGCAAATTCAACCATATTCTTATTCTAGACATCTTCAATTTATCATCACCATAATAACCAGACATGGCACCTAAAGCTATACCGATAAACGAAGCTATAGACATGGCAAATAAGCCAACCAACATAGCTATTCGAGTACCATGTATCATGCCAGATAACACATCTCTGCCAATATCATCAGTACCCATTAAATGTTTATATCTGGAAGATTGTATACGCTGCTTATCAAATGGGCCAACATATTGGGCATTGGAATAATCGGTTGTTGCGGGCGAGTAAGGTATGGGCGTTCTAATTACACTATCATAATCAACTGTTTTCCAATCCGTTATTTTCATTAAGGCAGGCGGTTGTTTGGCTAAACCTAAGCCTACGGCATAATCTCTGAAAATTGGAAAATAGCTTTCGCCATCTATTTTACAATACAAAGGTTTATCGTTGGCAATAAAATCTGCCAAAAAACCAATTAGTACAATAAGGTACAAAAAACGTAAAGACCATACAGCCGGTCTGTTTTTGCGGAATTGCCTTTTTACAATGGCACCATAACTCTGGTCTATCTCTTTTAATTCTTCTCGTTGCTGTGTCATTATATATTAGGCTTTGTTGGTAAATGAAATACGTGGATCAACAATAGAGTACAAAATATCGGACAGTAAAATACCAACTAAGGTCAATACCGAAGATAGCATTACTACTGTAAATAAAACGGGCCAGTTTCTGCCGAGCAAAGCACCAAAAGCAATATTGCCCATGCCAGGTATTGAAAAGATGTATTCAATAATTAAAGAACCACCAATCATACCCGGTAAAATACTGGCAAATAAAGTAATTATAGGGATCAAAGAATTTCTGAACGTATGTTTCCAAATGATTTTACCTTCTGATAAACCTTTGGCTCTGGCCGTTCTAATATAATCTTGGTTAAAAACATTTAAAACACCGCCCCGCATTTGCCGCGAAAGAAAAGCCAAGCCGCTGTAAGTCATACATAAAACCGGTAAAACATAATGCCAGAAACTAATTTTAAAGCTTTCAAAAAAAGAAGCACCCTCTGGTATTTCGCCTAAACCAAAAGAAGGAAACCAATCCATCCCATATTCCGAATTGGTGAAAAACACAATTAGCATGGTCGCAATCCAAAAGGTAGGTAAGGAATATAAAATAAATAATAAAACAGTTGAAAAACGATCGAACAAAGAATCTTTTTTAACGGCAATATAAACACCTAAGGGTATTGCAATTAAATAAATTAAAAAGATGGCAATTAAATTAAATTTGAGGGTAATTATTAGACCTTCTTTTAAAACGGACCACACCGGTCTGCCATCTCTTAAAGAAACCCCAAAATCGCCCCGTAAAAAACCAGATGAAATTAAGGTGGGGTCATCACTGTTTCTAAACCAGGGTTTATCGCCAAACATCCATCTATGATATTGGTTTTTTAAACCATACCAGGTTATTTTGGGTATGTAGCGATTAATTGGTTTAGCATTTTGTTTAACACTATTATAGTTACTCAATACCCCGTCAATTTCTACCTTTAAAGGAGCCAATAAATTTTTGGATATCGTAACTGTATCCGCTTCGTTGTTTTCGTTTATTTGAATCTCTTCAAAAGTTTGATCTTTATTAATGGCTTCTTTTATATTGTTGAGTTTTGAATTAATGACAACATCGTCATATTCGCGGTACAATTCGTTAACCGTTTCTCTAACATTTTTTAATTGTTCAAAAGTTTGTTCGTTTTTAGGAATATTAAACGAGCTGTATTCTAAGGCTTTTAATGATTTGTAGTAGTTAGAAACCTCTTGCCAATTGCCATATTTTGAGCAAAGCCTGCCCAACATCTCTTTTTCATAGCGTCTACCAACCTTGTACATGGTATCGGGTTGTGCTTTCGATTTAAAATCAATATAAAAAGTAGGTAAATCTAAACCCATTTCTTTTGCTATCTCGAAATATACCTTTTCGCCTTGTTGCTTATCGGCAGCTTGTCCGGTATCGCCGGTTTGCAAGCCGCCCGACATTCGTAATTCTACCGGATCGCCCGGGGCTATTTTGCTTAAGCCGAATATCATTAATGAAATTACGATTAGCGTAGGTATAAAAATGAGTATCCGCTTGATAATGTATTTAAGCATATTAAAATATTGCTAATTGGTTATATACTTATATTGTTAGATATTGCCTGTTAAAAAATATCAGACTTATTTGCTTGCCGATGAACTAAACCCAAATTTTGGATTGATTAACCACTCGCCTACATGATAGCCTGGGCGGACTGCATAAGACTTGGTATTATCAAAACGCTTATGGAAAGCCAACTTGTTTTTTTGTGCATTTAAAAATACATAAGGCGACTCTTCGTATATAATTTCTTGAAAACGCTTGTACTGAGCGGTACGGCTTGGCTCATCTAAATTATAGCGTATTTTTTCTATTAAAGCATCACTTTCTGACGTACCAAAACCAACATAATTGCTTCCACCGTTATAGCTTTCTGAATGCCAAATTTGTTTAGGATCTCCTAAACCATTTCCACTAACCCATCCACTCACGTACATGTCAAATTTATGTGCTTTCGTTTCTTCAATAAAAACGGTCCATTCTCTAACTTCTACCTTAATATCTAAACCAATTTTTTTACCATTCTCGCTTAACATTAATGCCGTGTTTTCTCTGCGGCTGTTTCCCTGGTTGTATTTAACGGTTACTTTAAACGGTGTTTTTTTACCATTAATTACTTTATCTCTAATGCCATCTTGGTCGGTATCTTTCCAACCGGCTTCATCTAACAAGGCTTTGGCTTTATCTAAATTAAAGGCATAGTGAGGAATATCATGATTATAAAAAGATTTGGTTGGATGAAAGGGACCTACAACCGGCACACCATAACCATACATAATTACATCGCGTATCAAATCTTTATCCACTACATAGTTCATAGCTTTTCTCACTTTTTTGTCAGAAAAAATGGGGCTTTTCATATTCATACCAATGTAATCATATGCCATATAATCAGGCGTATGCATGGCAAACATATTGGCAAATTCTCCATCTTGTAAATCAACAAAATCTTTTGCCCTTATACCCCTGGCTAAATCAATTTCTTCATCCTTCATAGTGGTAATAGCAGTTGTCCAATCGGGTATTATTTTATACTTAATTATATCTGGGTTGTTTTGAAAAGGTATTTCATCAATGTTATCACCCCACCAGTTTTCTTTCTTTTTTAGGGTAATGTATTGCCCGGTTTTCCATTCTACAAATTCGTACGGACCACTACCAACAACAAAACCTTTCTCGCGGGCATATTTTTCATTATTATATTCGGTAGCAAAGGCAATAATATCGGCATTACTTCTCAAAGCATCTTTCTTTTTAGGGTCATTTAACTCTTTAAAAGAAAACTTGCGCATAATTTTGTTTGGGTCATATAAATATTCAGGCAATACCCAATAACCAGAAAACTCTTCCGATAAAATATATCGATCTCCAGAATATACTGTAAATTTTTTAGGATTCTCTTTATCAATTACCACATCTTTAATAAACTCTAAATAAGGTCGAATATGTGCCGCATCTGCTTTTGGATTTTTAACTGATTTTACACTGAAAGCATAATCATGTCCGGTAACAGGTGTTCCGTTATCCCATACGGCTTCTGGTCTAATTTCATAATCTAAAGTCATTCCATTTTTGTAAGGTCCCTCATCTATTAAGGTAATTTTAGGTTTTGATACTGCTAAGTTTGGAATTAACTCATAGGTTTTCGGGTTTCTTTCCAATAAAGATTGAAATACATGCTGGCAGATATAATTTGAACTTGCCGAGGTATATAAAATTGGATGGATTTTATCTGGGTCACCCAGCTCGTGAATTGCCACATCATTTACACCGGCTTTTTTACTAATTATTTCTCCTGAACTTTTTGTATTGTCGCCACTTACGCAAGCATAAAAACAGCAAGTTAAACCTAAAAAGGCAACTCCTAAAAAATATTTCATAAATTCCATAGACTTTTGCATCCTTATATATTTTTGAATGTTAACAAAATTAAAAAAAATAGCTGATTAACCTAACTACAGCAAATCAATGTTATACAAAATATGGTGCTTCAAAATTTCAAAGTGTTGCAACTGTGAAAGTTAATACCTTTTTTCGACATTAAAACAGATAAGCAAAACCTTAAAAATTATGCTTTCAATAGGTATATTTTTATGCTCAGATTTATCCTCTTCAAGTTTGATCGATAAAGTTTTTACTTGTTTTGGCAAGTTTATTAAGGCTGATAATAGCCTGTTGATTCAGTTACCATTTTTAAAATTTTACCGGTTTGATGCTGAACTAAAGCCAAATTTAGGGTTAATTAACCACTCACCAACATGATAACCAGGACGTACCACACTGGTTTGTGCTTCATCAAATCGTTTATGAAAAACCAGCTTATTTTTTTGGGCATTTAAAAACACATAAGGTGCTTCTTCGTGTATAATTTCTTGCAGTCGCAAATACTGTTCTTTCCGCTTTGGTTCATTCAAATTATAGCGTAATTTTTCAATTAAAGCATCACTTTCGGTGGTGCCAAAGCCCACATAATTGCTTCCTCCGTTATAACTTTCAGAATGCCAAATTTGTTTAGGGTCTTCAAAGCCGGGAGCTCCAACCCAACCACTCACATACATATCAAATTTGTGTGCGCGGCACTCCTCAATAAAAACAGTCCATTCTCTTACTTCCACTTGAATATCGATACCTATTTTTTTACCATGCTCACTTAGCATTATAGCCGTATTTTCTCTTCGGGTATTACCTTGATTATATTTTACACTTACTCGAAAAGGTGTTTTTTTGCCGTTAATCACTTTGTCTCTAATGCCGTCTTGGTCGGTGTCGGTCCAACCCGCTTCCTCTAACAAGGCTTTCGCTTTTTCTAAATTAAATGGATAGGGTTGAATATTTTTGTTGTAGTAAGATTTGGTAGGATGGAAGGGTCCAATAACGGGCTCTCCATAACCATACATAACCACTTCTTTTATTAAATCTTTATCCATAACATGGTTAATGGCTTTTCTCACTTTTTTGTCAGAAAAGATAGGGCTTTTCATATTCATTCCAATATAATCATACGACATTTGATCTGGCGTGTGCATACTATATAAATTTGTAAACTTACTTTCTTTAAAATCAACAAAATCTTTAGCGCGTACACCTCTGGCTAAATCAATTTCTTCGTCTTTCAAAGCCGTCATCATAGTTGTCCAATCTGGTATAATTTTATATTGAATTTTTTCAGGATGATTTTTAAAAGGTATTTCATCTATACCGGCAGCCCACCAGTTTGCTTTCTTTTTTAAAGTGATGTATTGTCCGGTTTTCCATTCTACAAATTCGTATCCTCCGCTACCTGCAATAAAATTGGTTTCGCGCGCATATTTTTCATCATTAAACTCGTTGGCGAAGGCAATTATATCGGCATTTACTCTTAAGGCATCTTTCTTTTTGCTATTGTTTAATTCCTCAACAGAAAACTTTCGCATAATTTTTTGAGGATCATAAATATATTCGGGCATAACCCAATATCCGGCAGTTTGTTCCGCTAATATGTATTGATCAGAAGAATACACCACAAATTTTTTAGGATTTTCCTTATCTACAACAATGCCTTTAATAAACTCAAAATAAGGTCTTATTCGAGCGGCATGCGTTTTAGGGTTTAAAATTGATTTTATGGTAAAGCTGTAATCATATCCGGTAATTGGGCTGCCATTATCCCAGGTAGCTTCTGGTCTTATTTCAAAAGCTAAAGCCATTCCACCTTTAAACGGACCCTCCGTTAACGGCGTAATTGTTGGTCTGGAAAGGGCTAAACTTGGAATGATTTCATAAGTAACCGGATGTAACTCAAGCAAACCTTGAAATATTTTTCCACAGATGTAATAAGAGTTTCCACTAGAGTACAATATAGGATGAATTTTATCCGGATCGGACAACTCGTGAATCGTTACTTCATTCACTCCAGCTTTTTTACTTATTACTTCTCTATAATCCGAATATTTATCGTTGCTAAAACAAGCAGAGAAAAAAGTGAGGGAGCACAGTAGCATTACTTTAACAAGCGTATTTTCAAACTTCATATTTTGATATTTTTAATAATTGTTTTAAGGTGAACATTTTATTTCTATAGCTAAGTAGTCGAACATCAACCATAGCTTTGGCTATGCTTGATAACCTCCGCCTCGTACTCGTCCAAATTTTACTCAAATTTATCTGACACTATCAACTTGATTGACTACTAAGTAATGCTACAAAAAATGTATTTAACATCTTGATGCAGTTTTTGCTGCCAATGTTGCAATTCTGCAAATTTAAGACTGCTTGTTTATTTAGGATTGATGAGAAAATAAATTTACTAACTATAATAAAGTAGTTTTTTGATAAACGAGGCTTTCAACGAAGTTTATCAGAAAGATGCAAAGTGAGAATAGACAAGTTTATCTAAATAATAAAGTAGTTGACTCTTTTTAACAAGTTTATCAAAGTGGTTGATACTTTTCTATTTTTGAGTGCCTCCGTTTTGCTTTGTACGAAGAACCGAAGTTTACAAACTAGCCCCGATTGCAGCGGTTATGCAATTTTGCAGCGCAGATTTTGAAGCATAGCAATTGCATTTGAGCGGAAAGCGGGACCGGTGGTATTATAAAGCTAAGAAGTTTCGCTTCAAAAAATCAATGCAAAAG
>CALHDG010000260.1 GCA_938023075.1 uncultured Chitinophagales bacterium | reverse complement strand
TCCCGCTTTTCGCTCAAATGCTGCGGCTAGGCTGCAAAATCATGCGCTTCAGGCAGCATAACCGCTGCAATCGGGGCTAGTTTAAAAACTTCGGTTCTTCGTAGCAAGAAAAACACAGGCACTCGAAAACAGGAAAGTATCAACCACTTTGATAAACTTATTCATAATATTGCTCATTAAATTGCTCCGCTTGCTCTGCATATCTAATATGATAACTACCTTCCCAAGTATCCCCAAAACAAAATTGATTAAATAGAAAAAGTAAGAATATCGTAAACAAAAGTTTCATAGTGAAAAATTAAGTTATTTTAAGTGATGGCTTACCCACCAGTCTTTTTAAGCAACCGCTTGCTTACCCCATTAAACATTTTAGTATAGCGAACCGGAAACAGGCGAATCAATTTATCTAATCGGCGGGCATCTTTGCCTACCAAAAGGCGTTGTTTATTTTTTTGAATGGCTGCAACAATTTGTTGCGCTGCCGATTCTGCTGTGGTTATCGCAAGGTGTTTGTCAAACACATGAATTTCTTTGGCTTTGGCTGCTTCTTTCATTCTACCATAGCGTACAATATTGGTTTTAATACCCCCAGGATGTACGTTGAGCACATGGATGTTGGTATCCATCAACTCCATCCGAAGCGATTCTCCTAAACCTCTTATGCCAAATTTACTAACACAATACGGTACTTGATTAGCTATACCTGCAAGCCCAAATAAACTCGATAAAAAAACCAAACAAGCTTCTGGTCTATTTTTAAAATGCGGCAAAATATAACGGCTAGAATACATTGGAGCCATTAAATTAATATTGAACAACCAATGCAAATTATCATCGTTTACTTCCTCCCAAAAAAATCGCCCTAAGGAAACCCCCGCGTTGTTAATCAATACATCAATAGCTCCAAAATGTTGTTTACTTTCGTCTATAAAGTTTTCAAAGGCTTTTCTGTCGGCAACATCAAAGGCTTGTTGCCATATTCTATCTTGCGGTAAGTTTAAATGCTCAACCGTTTCAGTAAGCCGGGCTTCATCCCAATCGTTAATCGCTAATTTGGCACCTGCTTTAACCAATTCGGTGCATAGGGCTTTTCCAATTCCTGAACCTGCGCCGGTTAACAGCACTACTTTATTTTTCAACTCCATTTTTGAAATTATTAATTCATTAATTTAATTGTTTGATTCATTAGTTTATAGATTGATTTGAGAAATAATTAACTGAAGTTTCGATAGTAGCAATTTGTATTAAGTTTGTGAATTTCAATTATTTATAAAGATTCAATTTTCATTGTTTTACTTGAAATTTTATTTTTGTGATGCTTTTCAAGTAGTTTAAACAGTTTATGCTAAAACTTGTTATCTCGACCGAAGGGAGCGACCTTGCATAAATACGTGATTTTATTTGAATTGAGGGAAGATTTCTCATTTCATTCGAAATGACAGAAATTTAAGGATAACTTCGAACATTTTTTTACTGCTGAAACTTAAATAAATAATCAATTGATCAATTTGTAAATTCTACCATCTTTCATCACAAATATAATGCGTTGTAGCTCGGTAATATCTTCTAAAGGATTGTTTTCGCAGGCTACTATATCGGCAAATCGTCCGGTTTCAAGAACGCCTATTTTATCATTTTCTAACAAAGCCGCATTAACTGAGGTAGCACATTGTATAGCTTCCATTGGCGGCATCCCTACTTCTACCATTAGTTCAAATTCTTTGGCATTTTTACCGTGTTTAAAAACACCGGCGTCGGTACCAAAAGCAATTTTAACGCCTGCTTTGTAAGCTTTGCCAAAAGTGTTTTGTATTTGTGGACCTACCGCTAAGGCTTTGGGGGTAACCACATCAGGAAAGTAACCCGCTATTTTTGCAGAATCTGCCACCGAAGAACCGGCAGTTATCGTTGGCACTAAATATGTGCCATATTGCTTCATTAAATCCATGGTTTCTTCATCCATATAAGAACCATGTTCAATAGTAGTTACGCCTCCTTTTATGGCGCGTTGCATCCCTTCAACTCCGTGTGCATGCGCTGCTACTTTTACTCCACGATCTTTCCCGGTATCTACAATCGCTTTAATTTCTTCAATAGTAAATTGTGGTCCATCTCCATCTTTAGCAATACTTAACACCCCGGCTGTTGCGGTTATTTTAATCCAGTCAGCACCCAATTTTACTTGCTGTCTAACTGCCTTCATACATTCTTCTACCCCATCGCAAACTCCCGATTCAGGACCGGGCGTAGCACACATAATGTGTTCTCCATATCCATTGGTGGGGTCGGCATGCCCACCAGTAATTGCTAAGGATTTGTTGACCGAATAAATTCGTGGACCTGAAACCGTACCTTTATTAATGGCATCGCGTAAAGCCGTATTTACTCCGCTCCCCCCTAAATCGCGAATGGTGGTAAAGCCCGCTTCTAAAGTCATTTTAGCATTGCTTACCGCTTGAAAGGCTTTGTCCGCTTTATCTAAAGTAAACTTTTTTAAATAACTGTCTTTACCATATTCTGATTCAATATGTACGTGCATATCAATAAAACCAGGCATTACAAAAGCGTTGCTTAAATCAATCAATGTTTCATTGTCTGTTGTTTCAATAAAACCCCGTTCAATACCTGTTATGGTATTACCTTCAACAATCAGGCTCACATCTCTTTTAAGGTCATCAGAAACACCGTCAATTAAATTACCACAATGGATAACGGTAGTTTGGGCAATTATAATTAAGCTATTAAGCAGTAGTGCAATTAAAAATGAAACTCTCATAAAATATGTATTTTTATAATCCAACACAAAATAAGCATTAAATATGAATTAGGAGTCGGATGCGATATGTCAGATATTAGATGCTTGGAATAAGCTGTTTTTAGGAATTTGGAATTTAGAATTTCACTTAGATAAACTTCTATTGATAAAATTAACAACTTGTTAAAAAGGATTAAAATATCGTTACATTAAATGTATACACATAGATTTGTATCAACTAATGACTATTAATGAGGAAATTCGAACAAAAGCATTCCTATCCGCCCATCACAAAGCAGTGGTTAATTTATCTTACACGCACAGTTGGTTGCAGTTGAAGCATTCGGAATGGTTGAAGCCTTATGGTTTAAGTATCCAACAATTTAATATTTTAAGAATATTGAGAGGGCAATACCCTAAGCCGGCTTCAGTTAATTTATTAATTGACCGAATGGTGGACAAAAATTCAAATGCCTCTAGATTGGTAGAAAAATTAAGATTGAAGCAATTGTTGAGTAGAATTCGCAATGAGAACGACAGAAGACATGTTGATATTAAAATTACCGGTAAAGGTTTAGAATTGTTGGACGAATTAGACAAAAAGTATGCATTGTTTGAACGACAATTTCGTCATTTAAGTAAAAATGAAGCAGAAACTCTAAGCTATTTATTAGATAAGCTTAGAAATTCATAAACACATTAAATAATTTCAATAACCATAATTTCAAAAAAATGAAAGTAATTACATGTACACTTACTGTATTGGTAAGTCTATTTTTTGCGAACACCAACACCAATGCTCAAAATTATAAAATAAGCACAGATGCAAGTGCTATTAATTGGGTTGGCTATAAACTTGGTGGTCAACACGAAGGCGACTTAAAACTTAGCTCAGGAGTGTTAAAAGTAAATGAAGACGGTATTAGTGGTAAATTTATAATTGATATGACCACTATTAATTGTACTGATTTAGAAGGTGAGATGAAAGGAAAATTAGAAGGGCATTTAGCGGCTGCTGATTTTTTTGACGTTGAAAACCACGCTAAAGCTAAGTTTAAATTGAATAAAGTATCTATTGTTAGGCCTGTTGAGGGTAGCGACATTACCCATAAAGTAAGTGGTGAGTTAACTGTGAAAGGCATTACCCAAAAGGTGCAATTTCCTGCAGCCATAGTTATTAATGGAGAAGATTTAACAGCTAAAGCCAGATTCACTATCGACCGTACACTTTGGGGCATGGAATATAATTCTGCAGGAAATGTATTAGCTAGCTTAGCAGATAAAATGATTTATGATGATATAGAGTTAGACTTAAACTTATCGGCTAAGGTAGATAATACTTTTATGGAAGATGTAAAAGAAGTAGCCGAAAAAGTTGGAGAAGGCACCAAAAAAACAGCAGTAAAAGTTGGTGAAGAAACCAAAGAAGCCGCAGAAAAAGTTGGCGAAGAAACTAAAGAAGTGGTTGAAAAAGTAGGGGAAGGCACTAAAAAAGTAATTGAAAAAGTTGGCGATGCCATTAAAGGTGATAAAAAAGACAACGATTAAGATACAGCAGATTAGGTTTTGGTTTTTATAACCAATAAATGAAAGCCTTGCTTTATAGAGCAGGGCTTTTTTAATGAGCCGATGTTTACTAAGCACATAGTAAAAAAGCGAAACTTAACCTAAGTTGTATATATGTATTGGCTAACATTAAAAAACCCTCTTTTATAAAAAAGAGGGTTTGTTGGTCTACTAGGGCTCGAACCTAGACTCTTCTGGACCAAAACCAGACGTGTTGCCAGTTACACCATAGACCATTATCAATTATGATGGTGCAAATTTAAAACTATCTGCATTAATAAACAATTAAATTTTAGAATAATTATAAAACTACTTATCCAAATGAAACACGCAGACCAAAACTTGAAGTCTACCATTATTTTTGAATCGTACATGAATGAAATTCGTTTAAAAGAGTTTAAATTTGAAGCATGATAAACAAAGTTATTTTTTTTGTTTTTATGATGGCTATTATAGCATCTTGCAATACCAAAAACACCAATTCTTCAAGCCCGGTTATACAAAGTATAGATGCTTATTTAGCAAAAGCCCGTTCTAATACTAATCCGAAAAAGGCTTTAAAAAATGCTTATAAAGAGCTATCTATTTTAAGTCTAAATAATCCGTCGCTTTCTGCAATTCATTACGATAGTTGTTTAACTATAGACTTAGCTAACCGTGTAGAAAATATTGACAAAAACAACCTGCAAGTCAACATACTCAATTTAAACTTGCTTAACAATTTTATGGAAGGTAAACAGGTTGACGACGCTGAAACCAATTGGGATTTTTTACATTCGCGTGATTTTGATTACTTGATCTCTTTGGATAAACTTAATGAAGCAAGCAACAACGAAGCTATGGAGGCATTAGCACGCTGGTATAAAATTAAAGATATTCGATATACGGTAGTATTAAAAGAACAAAATAAAATATTACCTCGTACCCAATATGATAATTATGTTTTGGGCGGCTATTTTCAAGGTTATGGTATCTTCTATGATTTAGTGGAGCATAAAGTGTTGTGTTATTTTAACCTTAGAATTAATAATTTATCTAACAAAATTGAAGATTATACTAAAGACGACATGAATGTTTACGAGGCTATGATGGCAGAATTGCGCACCGAAACTAAACGTAAAATTCAAGTTGAACTAAGCAGAAAATTAACAATAGTAGAAACTCAAGTTGATCCGGGTTTGTAAATTTGCTCATCATGCTATGGAATGAGAAAACAATTTTACAATCTGACTTTGACATCTTCTGATATACTTCCTTGATTTATTCTTTCCTCATTTCTAATTGTTTAAAATCTGATTTAGATTTTTTGTGATTTGAAAATAAAAAGTAGAACTCTTTCCATAAACCGATTCAACCCAAATTTTGCCCTTATGAAGCTCTATCAATTTTAAACAGGTTGATAAACCAATTCCTGAGCCTTGTTGCTGAAAGCTACTATCACAAAAAGACTCATACAAATCAAAAATTTTGATTTGATGTTCATTTTTAATACCTATACCGTTATCGGCAATGCTAAACTGATAGCAACTTTCTTGTTCAATACCTTCAATTTTGATATATGGTACAACATCCTTTTTACGATATCGCAAGGCATTTGAAACTAAGTTCTGAAAAACTGTAATTAATTTAATTTCATCAGCATTTATCCAATTGGGCATCTTACCAACATAAATACGAGCATTGGTCTCCTCAATGGTAGATTTTAAATTATTCAATACAATCTGAATAAGTTGAGTTGGGTTGATGTTTTGAATGTTTATTTTATTACTAGTAATTCGGGAGTGATTTAAGCAATCATCAATAAAACTATTTAAGTGTGATATGGATGATTCAATACAATGTAAATATCTTAAACTTTCTTCATCTAATTGATGCTCATTTCTCTTTTTAAAAATATCGACAAATTTGGTGGCAGTACTGATTGGACCTTTCAAATCGTGTGAAGCTCTAAAAGCAAACAACTCTAATTGTTTATTACTTTCAATATACTTTACTAATTCATTTTTTTTCTTCTTTAAAGATGATATCTGTTTTTTTATGATGTTTTCATTTTTTACAATCTCAGTCACGTCTTTAGCAATTAATACTATTTTACGGGTTTTTGAAGTCTCTATTTGAATAGCCGTAAAGTCGGCAGTAAAAGGTTCTTTATTGATGTCAATTAAGTTCATTCTAAAATTAACAAGGGCATTCTTTTCAAACTCTTCCCTAAGTTCCGATATTAATTGTACCGAACTCTTATTATTCAACTGATGTTCAGGTATAAACTGCATATAATTATCTTCGCCAAAATCATATTCATTAATTTTAAATAAGGAAAGCATTTTTCGATTGACAAACTGATTAAGTGTTTTTCCACTTTGCTTATCATATATATCTATTTTAATACCGTCATAAACATTTTCAAAAAGTGTTCTGTACATTAATTCACTTTCCAAAAGTTCCTTTTCCGTATTTTTTTTGGTGGTAATATCTTTTATGAATCCTAGGTTAATAATTTTATCTTTTTCTTTTAAGCGAACTTGGGTAACTTCCGTATTCACTATTTCTCCATCCCCATTAATATAATCCCATTCATATCGGTATTGATTATTTTTTTGAACCAACTCCTTTATTTCCTTATCATATTCATATGATTTTTTTCCATTACTTTGTATTTCTGGGGAAAAAGATAAACGACTAATATTTTTAATTGATTCCTTGTCCATCTTTAACAATTTTATTAAAGCTTTGTTAGCATCATAAGCAATTTCTTCTTGGCTAATTGCCGAATAAATACTTAATTCAGCCCCATCTATTGAACTATTAAACATAAAATTAAACATCGTCTCTTTATCTTTTAAGGCTCTCTTAGTTTCTACTGATTTTAAATGGCTGCTCTTATACTTTTGCAC
>CALHDG010000259.1 GCA_938023075.1 uncultured Chitinophagales bacterium | reverse complement strand
TTATTGATCAACTCCAATAATATCAATTTAAACAATATAAGTGCTCGAATAATTATTAAAGCCGGTGGTATTTTAACAACGGATAATAACACTGCTTTCGATTTTGAGGGCATGGGTAATTTAATTATTGAAGAAGGTGCTATTGTTGATTTACCATTTAATTTATCGGGGGAAGGTCGATTCCACAATGTCATATATTTTACTGATGATCCTGCTACACCGGACCAAAGTGCTTTTATTGATATGGAACACGATTTTTATCTATCAGATTGCAACGTAAGCTATAGCAACCGAAGTAGTATTACCATAACGGATAAAAAAGTTGGGTTTACCAATGTTGTGTTTGACCCAAGAGCGGATGCCTTAAATACTTCCACCGCATTTACAGGTAACAACTTAAAATCATTTTCTTGTAAAAATAGCGGTTTCAGAAATTTTGTTAATGGCATTGTTTTAGATGATTATTGGGCTGTAAGTGGCAACCCTAATAATCCTTGTGATAATCCTGTTCAACCAACCTTTAAAGTAGAAGATTCAAGCTTTGAAAATATGGATGAGCACGCGATTTCTTGCATTGATGTTTTCCGGCTGTTTGCAAATAATAATGTGCTTACGAATGATGCAATTGGTTCGATTTTTCAGGTAGGCATGTATGGAGAAAAAAGCAGCTTCAGTCTCGTAAATAATTCCATTGAAAACTATACAAAAGGTGTTCATCTTGATGGAGTTTTGATTAACAGTTCCAAATATTTGTATTTATCAGGAGGCAACATTAGTAATTGCGTTGCTGGAATACAAACTAAAAATATAAAAGTTGATGTAAAATATTGTGCTCATATTAACAATAATGACATTGGTATACAAAGTACCTCAGAATTTTATTCCAGAACACTTATAATAGGTAGACAAGGTGGTACTTCTATTAAAGATAATAACATCGGTATTAAAGGTGTGAACATGGTTGTAGATATTGACGCAATAGACGCAATGGCAGCCAATAATGGCACACATCATCCAAATGATTTGAGTGGCAATACGGTATTTTTTGATTTAACTTACAATCCAGATTCCAATGCCCCAACCGGTTTGTCTGCTCGTGGTAATTATTGGGGTTGGTTAAATGGTTGCGGTGCCTCTATTCATACTTTTCATTCAATTCCTCAAGAAACGGGTTCCTATTCAGTGCCTTCAGACTTTGACATTAATGATGATAATTATCTTCAATATCCACCAACTTTGGATTGTTTACATTCGCAACAAATATGCAGTGGAGCAGTAGCGCCTGATTCTGGTGGCACAGCTGGTACACTTAATACGAACTTTAATATTATCTATAATATTTCAAATGATTATGAGGAAGAAGAGGAATATAACAACGCACTTTTTGGTTATAGTTTGCTGGCTGATTATGAAGATGAACCGGTTTATAATCTATTGGGTTTAAATGATCAGAATACGGTGATCTTATCAAAAATTAAAGAAGTTGCCATACCTCAAGAATCTCAAGTAGATGTTGCAGATTGCCGGGTGGGTGGAGAAGACCCTTCCACCCTATACCCAAAAGTTGAAATAGTAGAGCCTACTGCAGATGAAATTAAATTGATTGAAACGGTATCCCCAAATCCTTTTACGGATGCAATTCAATTGGTAACGGTGCTAAAGCATACCTACAAAGTAGAAATTTTTAATGCCTATCGAAATTTAAATGGCAGAGCAATCAAACAGCTTAAAACAGATAACCCAATATTGAAAATTGATCTTTCAGATTTAAGACCCGGTGTTTATGTAATTAAAGTAACCGATGCAGAAGGAAGAAGTGATTATAGAGAGATTTTGAAAACAGATTAATATCTTTTTAAAAATTATAATCAAAAGCCTTCTATACTTGTTTAGGTTGAGTTTTGGGCTTTTTTACTTCTGGATTTTGTGCTTAGGCGATTCAAAAAATCACTTCATAGTGGTGCTATGGAGCTATTTTTTGAAGAAGTATAAGTGCAAAAGCCTTAGTAAAAAAATTTAAAATTCAGCCTAATCAAGTATACACATATCCCAGAAGGCTTTTGTTGTTTATGGCATATAAATTACCAATCCATCAAAAAAGCTTAACAAATTTCCAAACCAAATTATGTACTTTTGCAAAAAATTTAAAACGTGAGCAATACCGTAACTTCATATACTAAAGGCGGCGCATTTCTAATAGAAGAAAGTACAGCTAATCAAATTTTCATACCAGAACAATTAACTGAGGAACAAAAAATGATTGCCGCCGCAGTGGAAGATTTTGTTGAAACCGAAGTGGAACCGCAGTGGAAAAAATTCGACAGCAAAGAGGGCATAGAAATTGGAAAAGCATTGATGGAAAAAGCAGGCGCCATGGGTTTTCTGGGCATCGGTATTCCCGAAGAATATGGTGGTAATGAAATGGATTTTTTAACCAGTATTGCTTTTGCCGAAAAGGCTTTCGCCTCTTACTCTTTTGCCTTAACACTTGGGGTGCAAACCAGCATAGGTATTGCTCCCATATATTTGTATGCCAATGCCGGTCAAAAAGCGCGCTATCTACCAAAAATGGTCACCGGCGAGTTAAAAGGATGCTATTGTTTAACGGAACCCGGTAGTGGTTCCGATGCCAATTCTGGCAGAACCCAAGCCAAGCTGAATCAAGAAGGAACACACTACATTTTAAGCGGGCAAAAAATGTGGATTACCAACAGCGGCTTTGCCGATTTATTCACCGTGTTTGCTAAGATTGATGACGATAAAGATCTATCTGCCTTTATTGTAGAGAAAGATTTTGGTGGAATTAGTTTGGGAGAGGAAGAGCAAAAAATGGGAATTAAAGGTTCCAGTACCCGACAGGTATTTTTTAATGAAGTGCCGGTTCCCATTGAAAATTTATTGGGCGAACGAGGACAAGGTTTTAAAATAGCCCTCAACGTATTAAATACCGGACGTATTAAAATGGGCGCAGCGGTAGTTGGAACAGCGAAAAAAGCCATGAAATACGTTACCCAATATGCTATGGAGCGCAAACAATTTGGTCAGTCCATTGCTTCTTTTGGAGCTATACAACATAAAATGGGGCAGTGTATGGCAAAGTTATATGCTACCGAATCGTTGTTGTATAGAACGGCGCACAATATCGATTTAGCTTATCAAGAAATGATTGAAGCCGGTAAAGATCCTTTAGAATCAAAATGGAGATCAATTGCAGAATTTGCCATTGAATGTGCCATCACTAAAGTGTATAGTACCGAAGCTGCCGACTTTATGGTAGATGAAGGCGTTCAAATTCATGGCGGGATGGGTTTTTCAGCTGAGACTAAAATAGAAATGGCTTACCGCGACACGCGCATTAACCGTATTTACGAAGGTACCAACGAAATAAACCGGATGCTAATGGTTGATATGCTGTTCAAAAAAGCGATGCGAGGCAGGTTAGATATATTGACTGCCGCAAAAAATGTACAGAAAGAATTGACTTCTATACCGAGTTATAAAAGCAATGGTGCCACTACATTTTTATATGAAGAAAAGCAAGCAATCAACAATTTCAAGAAAGTAATTTTAATGGTAGCAGGCGCGGCTGCTCAAAAATTAATGAAGCAATTAAAAGATGAACAAGAGATTTTAATACATATTGCTGATATGCTGATGCAAACTTACGCTTTTGAATCGGCAGTATTACGCACCGAAAAATTAGCCGGCTTAAATGAAGGTAAACCAAAAGCCGGAACGAAAGCCATGTTAAAAATAATTATGCACGAAGCCAATAACATTATTGCTAATGCCGCGAGAGAAGTGACCTATGCTTTTGCAGAAGGCGATGAATTGAGAGGCATGGAAATGGGCATCAAACGGTTTACGAAGTTGGCTCCCTACAATTTAAAAAATGCCAGACGAGCGGTTGCTCAATTGGCTATTGAAAATGGTGGCTATTTTATCAATTAACTTTAAATGCAATAATAGGCTATTAAAAGCCAACGTTTAAGAAAAGCGTCATCGCAGAATTTTGTGAAGAGAAACGGAACAAAATATCAGCGATCTCGCCCATAATTTTGCGGGAAGTTTCAAATATACTATTCCTTTTCGTGTATATACTTTTTTAACCTAAAACAAGTTTTGCACTTCGTTCCAAACTTCGTTAGCAAGTTCGTCAGTAGTTTGGTTGCCATTAAGGTGAATTATTTGCTCTTCATTTTTTACCAATTCCATGGCTTTATTGTAGGCAGCTTTTACCTTTTGTAAATTTTGTAAGTTTTCAAAAATTTCTATATCACTACGTCCTTTTTTTAGGCGTTGCATACTTATTTCAGGAGCAATATCAATGTAAATATTTAAATCGGGACGCAATAATTCGGCACTTAAACGGTTAGCTTCTATTACCCAATTTAAGTTAACGTGCGCACCTTGATAGGCGTAAGATGACAAGTAATAACGATCACAAATTACAGTATAGCCTTCTTCTATTTTTTTTAAGATTCCATTGGTTTGGTTTTGTAAATGATCTAAGCGGTCGGCAACAAACAATCCGGCAATGGTTTTGTGGTCACCGGCTATTCTGCCTTTAAAAATATTTCGGATAATTGACCCAATATGACTATCGGTTGGTTCGTGCGTTAGATAGACTTGATGCCCCATGGATTGTAAGTGTTCTTTCAATAGCTGCGCTTGCGTACTTTTTCCACAACCATCAATACCTTCAAAAGCGATGAATTTGTTTTTTCTCATTCGTTAAATTGCGTGCTAAGATAGTGTTTTTAAATAGTAAATAAGGTTGGAGTTTTATCTATTGCTCTCCCAAATAAAGTTCTCAAGTTTCGGTAGTAAATCAATACATAAAAATGTGATAATACTTCCTGTCCTTTCTAATGAAATGAGAAATCCTGCTACTAATCATGGGAAAATCCAATCAATATTTAGGTGCTCTCCCTTCGGTTGAGATGACATGATTTCACTAATATCAATTCGGTGTTTTAAAAGTAACTCTTTGTAAAATAACTCCTCATCAGAGTCTATCGAAAAGAACTATAATGCTAAGCAAGTTCTAGCTGTGGCTTTTGTAAAATGAACATGCTTTTTTTAAAATTAAAGGTGACACCTTTTCAAAAAAGATGTCACCTCTGCTTCTCTAATAAAAGACTTTACTCTATTGTTTATACCAATACTATTAATCCACACAAGGTTCAATATGCGCACCAAATTCAGCACCCGCTTCAACGCTAAATCCGGTAGAAAAATGAATACGCTCACCGGCATTCAGAATTATATTGGTTCCGGTGGATATTTTTCCATTAGTACGTAAACTTATTTTAGCTGACTGATCATTATTGATATTAGGTAAGGTTAAATCTTCCCAATAATTGGTACATAAATCACAGGCATCGGGTATGTTGTCATTATCATCATCAAGCTCATCATCAAATCCTTCGCAAGTATCTTCAGTATCACAAACACCATCTAGATCTGTATCAACTTCGCCTAAAATAGTAATGTTGGTGTTTAAATCTGTTGGGCAGGTTTCATTTTCAAAAGCTGCAAATATGGCATAGACACCTGTTGGCAAATTGTTATATGTTGCCGTTGTTGTTGCATCACTCAAAGCCGGTAAATAGGTATTCCCTCCATTTATACTAAAAGCAATACTATCTTGCTCTAAAAAATCAGGAAATGACATACTGATGCTGCCATCATTAAACAAACAGGTTTCATTGGTGTGGGTTATGGATGCCTGTGGTAATATTGCTTCTTCAATTATGGTTGTATTTATACTCGTTTCGCAACTTCCGTCATTCCAACGAAAATGTAATATATAAGTGTCCGATGATAAATTTTCATAAGTTTTATAACCTATAGAATCGTTAACAGCCGGTAAAAAATTGGCACCTCCATCTAAACAAAATTGTAAACTGTCTTTACTTGGATGATCTTGAAAAGAAAAAGTAATACTACCATCATTTAATGCACAAGTTTCATTGGTGTGACTAACCGAAATTTCAGGTAGTGCTTCTGCTTCAATTTGGTATTGCCCTAAATTGGTTGCGCAAGTATTATCTGCCCAACTCATCGAAAGTGTATAAATATCAGGAACTAAATTTGCATAAGTTATCAAACCAAGTGTATCACTTACTATGGCTTCATAAGTATTACCCCCATCTAAACTAAATTGAACACCACTTTGATTGAGATCATCCTCAAAAGAAAAAGTAATGCTACCATTATTTTGTGCACAAGTTTCGTGTTCAATTACAATGTTGGCATTCGGGTAAGGATTTACTTCAATTATTTGCTCACCTAAATCAACCACACAAGTACCATCAGACCATTGTACGGTTAGCGAATAAGTATTAGGAACAAGCCCACCATAGGTAAAGCTCTCTAAGGTATCGTTTACCACAGCTTGATAATTAAGTCCACCATCTAAACTAAACTGAAGACCGTTATGGCTAAACTCATCGGCAAAGGTAAAGGTAATGCTTCCATCAATTCCCTCGCAAGTTGCATTGCTTGAAGAAACAAGAACAGTTGGCGAAACATCTTGCATAATGTTGTGCAAGCCTAAATCTTCTATACAAGAACCATCAGCCCAACGTGCGCTTATAGGATAGGACCCTGCGGCAAAATCAGTATAAGTGACTATTCCTGAATTATCAGGAACCGGTGTTTGATAGGTATTTCCACCATCAAAACTAAACTCTATATGCGTTTGTAAAGGATTATCAAAAAATACAAATGAAAAGGTACCATCATTCCCTTCGCAACTTTCGTTAGTTGGCGAAACAAAAATTTCTTTTATCGGATCTTTTTGGATGCTTTGGTTTGCTATACTTTCTTCGCAACCTCCATCATCCCAACGTGCATGCAATGCATAATTGTCTGAGGGTAAATTAGTATACGTTACACTGCCAACCGTATCGTTTAACATGGGTTGATAGGTTAAGCCGCCATCTAAACTAAACTGAATACCTGTTTTAAATGGATTGTCGTTAAAAGTTATGGTCATACTCCCATCTGCATTATTGCAAGTTTCACCTGTTGTGGCAATACTCGAAATAAAATCAGTAATGTAAGGATAGCATAATTCGGTGGCACAAATACCGTAAAACACGGTTTCCCCAATATCTCCAACAGGATCTAACCTTAGGCTAGTGATAGTGTCACCACTCCATTCAGGATGATTAGCTAAGTCAAATACAATAACTTGTCTGCCTGTATTATTATAATATTTGGATACTCTTTTGCTTGCTGAAAAGCTTGTTTTTTGTGTGGTTTTCCAAAACAGTTGAAAATTTCCACTTACTTCTGATTGTACATCCACATATAATTTGGGCACCTCATTAGTTAAAAAGTTAAAGTTATTAAAGTGTATTTGCGGATCAGTGGCGTAAGATTCTACGGACCAACCGCCATCACATCCAAAACATTCATTTTCGGTAGTGCCTGCTTTAAACCAACCTTCACTATTAGTAGAAAAATCAAAACACAAATCAGCAGCACTCATAGGGTTTCTGTTAATTTGACTTTCTGCTTTGGTAGTATAACCATCTCCATCATGATCGAGATTTTGATCTGATGCTTTAATGATGTCGATTTCAAAGATCGTATTGGCTTGGTCGGCGGGTTTAAAGTGCAGTGCTTCAATAATTCCGTGCCAACCTGCATGATTGCCCACATCAAACCCCAATGAACTTGTTGAACCATTGCCTGAATACGTAACAGAAATTGAATCATTAATTCCTAATATCGTATCCGATCGTTCCCAATAAAGTGTTGTTGTAGTATTTTGAGAGGCTTTCATCTCAACGATTATAGAGATGATGCTGTCTGCATGAAATCTATAATCATTTTTTGTAAGTCTTGGATTATCTAAGCTGTCAACAGTGCCTTTTAACCAACCGTTGTGTACTTGTAAATTTTTTATGTTCACAATACTATCGTTCCAATGTTGAAAATCGTGATCAGTTTCAAAATTGGAGGCTAAATCACTTTCATCAAACGGATTTCTTCTTTGTTCAGCTTCGTAACCATCATTAGAGCCGTCTCCATCCGAATCTAAAACCGGCAGCGTAATGTTGCCTGTCCATTTAATGTCAAATTTTTGAATTTTACCAGTAGCAACCGTTTGAAGATATAAATCTCCATTAGGTTCAATATAATAACCTGTGCTATTGGCAGCTTTCAAATCGTCTAAATGTGTAAAAGGAGTTAAATTTTGGTCGGGCGAAATAACGTATAACCCACTTAATTTTCCAAAGTTGACAAAACGAGTCAAAAAAGTATCTCCTGCTATAGCATCATCCATAAATAATTCTACAGTTTTAGAGCTAGGTAAGCTTTCATATTGGTAACTATATAAAAAATCTTCATTTACAATAAACGGTAATTGATGATGTTCTTTATATCCATTTATATAATATATTGATTCTGGTGGTGTGCCAGGTTTACTTCGGGTAATGGTTACATTTGGGTTGTTAGCTGAGGGCATATTATATCTAGCTTTAGCCAATGCAAAAGCATGATCACTTCGGTAAGTATTGGTCCATTCAGCTGCTTGAAATTCTCCTCCAGTTAATAAAAAAGGATGATTGCAAATAATGGATGTATTGGCTTTTCCTCCAATTGTACCATCTATGTCTCTCAATACCAACGACCAATATCTAGGGTGTGCCACATTATTAGCATCTATAAAAGAATTGGGTGTAATATCTACATTTGGAAGTGCCATTCGCATTGGGGCTGAATGGTCTTTTGTTATATTTTTGAAGAGGTGATTGACGTGTTTTGTAGCAGCCCCCGTATTAATTAAAAAATTACTATTCAGTTGATCCCACCCAACAAAATGCGAATTTTCTACTCTACCTGAACCATCATAAACCCGGTATAAATACCGGTTACCATTCAATAAATTTTCGCCTGAGTTAGATACAAACAAGCATTCGTTTGCTAAACTATAGGAAGCAAACATAATCGCAACTTCATTTTCAACAAAAATATTATTTTCTATGATAAGATTATCGGGGTTTACATACTTGTTGACACCAGTGTATAACCCAAGGTCGTTGGCATACCAGGTACAATTGGTAATGTAATTCATTTGACCATTTTGCCAACCGCTGTTTGAAATAATTTCGTGATCTTCAGTCATTCCATCAAAAATATCAAAACCTCTTCCACTACTATGCGCTTTATTGTTGTTGAAAGAACCTAAGGGCTCTTTATATGGTCGCTGACCTGCAAATCGAGGATCGTTAGCAGAAGCACCCATCGGACCAAAAGGAAAGGCGAACCAAAAACCGGTTCCCTCTGTTCCTGCAGCTACATTGTTATCAAAATTATTATTTGGGTTTGATATCCAGTAAGAGGACGGCGAGCGGTCTTGCAAACTGTTGCCAAATCCAAAAATGTCAGATTGGGTTACTTCTTCACCAATTACTGGTTTTCTGGTAAACATCACAAGATTATTGGTGATAGTATTGAATCGTTCGCAGCCATCTTCAAGATATACACCGTGCCCAATATGATCGAAAAAGAAATTATTATCAACCAATGTTGATTCTGTAGCGTGGATGGTAATTCCTCTATTGTAAGAAATATGGACACTACTGTTTTTAAAGTACTGACCGTTACCGCCACTTCCAACTCTGTGCCAATGAAAGGGATAGGTGCCCAGAAAAGATTTTTGTCCCATCCGGTATAATTCTATTCCACTCACGTAGCCTTCTGCTGCTTCGTGTATCATAATGTGTCCTCCAAAACCATTTACTTCAGAAAAATCATCGCCTTGAATTTTGATATTATGGCTTAGTAGCCCAACTTCCGCCCTTAAATCGGCTTCCCATATTTTTCCATCGGTATCTCGTGTATAATTTTTTATGGTACCAAGGTGCTTGTGAGTAAGTGTATCTGCAAAACTTATAGTTAAACTATCAGCACTAATTGAAGTGATTACTCGCTTTTCTGCCTCAAACCAATTTATAGTTGAAGAAGCAATTACGATTTCGTCTCCCAGTTGCCAATTTACCGGTTCCTTTAAAGTAATTTCTGTAGCTCCAATATGGGCTGTAGTATCCAATTGCGTCCAACAGGTTTTGGGTTTGCCATGTAAATCAATTCTTCCACCACTCATTGCCCCAATAAATTTAGCTCCCATTGATGAACAAATAATTTCGTATGGATCATTTCCGATAAGGGTAATTAAGCAATCTCCATAATAGGGGTTTGCTGCTGTTCCAATTTCAAAATGTCCTCCATCCATTACATGAATGGCTTTTGTGGTCATATCGATCCAGGCATCTGTAACCGGCAAATATGTTGCTTTTAAAGTACCGTGTACCTCAACATATTTTGCCACTACTTCGCCATTTAGCTCAATAATCATATTGGCAGGAATTAATACTTCATCATTAAGAGTTGGTAAAACCCCATTTGTCCAAATGTTAGTGTCTTGCCATGAGCCGGACTGTAAAGGTTCAATATAATTTGTTATGTCGCTGCAACAAGTTGATGCAGTATTTAAATTTGCGTATAGCAAGTTTATCGCATAACAATTAAACAGTAATGTACATATACATACTATTTTAAGTAGGCATTTGGTTAAAAGTTTCTTAAGCATGGTTATAATTTTGTGGTTATTAATGGTTTAATTTTTTAAGTAATTACAAATGTATATTGTTTCAAGGAAATTAAAATCTACAATTTTAGAGTTAAATTCGTTAAATTGTATTATTTTTAATTTAAAATATGTTGATTTTATTATACTTGTATTAAAATTCAATCTACTAAAATTTTTTCACCATATGTTTTAATTTAATGTATAGTTGTTTTTTTAATTTTATTTTGTAAAATTATATTAGCTATCCTTCAAAAATACCTTTGATATGATAAGGCTTACTTTATCTTCTTATTGAAGAATAATAACACTTTCAAAATTATTAACTTTTGTATTGTTTTGACCTACATAAATTAATAATTTACGTTTTAAATTAAAGTTATCTAAAACACGGTTTGATTATTCTTTTAAAAAGTAGGTTTAATACAATTTTGAATTGAATAATGCATGAATGTTGTTTAGATAAACTGAAATTCAATACTTCTATATAGATATCGAAATATTATTAAAGGTTTACCCTTCGTAGACTAATATTTATAAAATGGTAACCCTTTATTAATGAATTTAACAATTGTATAAGGTAGTTTTGTAAAATTGAATACGGAATTGTGAAATTGAAAGATTTGCTTGTTAAATATAATATCATTTAATGTTCTTACAAAATTGTTCTTGTGGTGTCACTTAATTTTTTGAGCTACAAAAACTAATGTTGGAAAGGCATAAGAAGGTCTCTGTATAATTTCTATAACCTTAAATTTATGGAGATTCAGAAAAATTTCGATTTCATTTTTTGTAAATGTGCGTACCACAGAAGTCTCTTCACCAAGAAATGTAAAGTCATTCTCTTCTTTTCTATAATACTTTGCTTCCCATTTTACATCCATACCATAAGATAGATTCGGGAACCAATTGCCTTCTCGTTTATAGTTAATATTTTTATGTGTTGCTTGATGGATAACTGTCCGTTCTTGTACAATCTTAGGTATAAATAGATTCGCATCTATGCAATCAAAGCAGAAAATTCCTTCGGTTTCTATATTTTGGTGTGCGTTTTTAAAAGTAGATTGTACATCCTCATTGGTTACCAAATAGCTAATAGTTCTGCCTGTCATAATAATGGCACCTACCGGTTTATCTAAGCTAAATGTACGCATATCGCCCTGCAAAAATTTTGCTGTTGGCTCTTTTCGTTGGGCGATATCTAACATATTTTGACTTAAATCTAAACCAACATAATCGTAGCCACGTTGAATAAAGTGCGCTGCTAAATGACCTGTTCCACAACCTAATTCTAATAATGATGTTTTGCTATACGAGTTGATGTACTGACTATAAAAATCATATTCATTTTTATAATCAATAAAACTTACGTACATCGCTTCATACACTTCGGCTAAATCACTATAAAGAGTACTCATTACAATTTATTATTACCAAAAAATTGATGAATAATTTAATGAATATTTCAAAGTGCAGCAGCTAACCTTGCCCCTTGATCAATAGCACGCTTAGCATCTAATTCCTTCGCTTCATCTGCCCCTCCAATTACATGTAAATTAACATCCGTATCTTTCAATTGATCAAATAAAGATTTATCCGGTTCTTGACCAGCGCATATAACCACATTATCTACTGGTAAAAGTTTATACTCTTCTGCTATATTAATGTGTAAGCCTTCATCATCAATTTTTAGGTATTCAACATTTGCAAGCATATTTACTTGTTTCATTTTTAAACTTGAACGGTGAATCCAACCAGTGGTTTTACCTAAGTTTTTGCCGTGTTTACCTGGCGAACGTTTCAATAAATAAATTGCTCTTTCGGATGGTTCGGGTTCTGGTTGTTTTCCACCTCCAGCTTTTTTATAATCCATATCTACGCCCCATTCATCCATATAGGCTTTAACATTTAAGGTAGGCGAATGTTTGGTTGTTAGATACTCCGCTACATCAAAGCCAATACCACCGGCACCAATGATGGCAACAGATTTGCCCACTTCTTTTTTATGGAGTAACACATCTGTATAACTCAAAACTTTAGGATGGCTTTCCCCTTCAATGCCACTTTTCCGAGGATAAACACCAGTAGCAATAATCACATCGCTGTAGCTGTTGCCGTTATTCAAGTGTGTTTTATCAAACCGGGTATTTAAATGAAGATGAACGCCCTGTAATTCTATTTGTTTGTTGTAATATCGAAGGGTTTCGTGAAACTCTTCTTTGCCTGGTATCTGTTTAGCCATGTTAAACTGTCCACCAATTTCATTACTTGCTTCGTATAAGTGGACTTGATGTCCACGCTGAGCCGCAATAGTTGCAGCAGATAAGCCGGCAGGTCCGGCACCCACTACCGCTATTTTTTTTGATTGTTCGGTAGGAGTATAATTTAATTCGGTTTCAAAACAAGCTCGCGGATTAACTAAACAAGTGCAAACTTTACCTTCAAAGGTATGGTCTAAACAGGCTTGATTACAGCCTATACATGTATTAATTTCATCCGTACGATTAGTTTTGGCTTTCAATACCAAATCAGCATCTGCCAAAAATGGACGTGCCATAGAAACCATATCGGCATGTCCATCAGCCAATATTTTTTCGGCTATTCCTGGCATATTAATTCTATTGGTAGTAATTAATGGAATGTTTACTTTACCCATTAATTTTTTGGTTACCCAACTAAAACCTCCTCTTGGTACCATTGTAGCAATGGTAGGTACTCTGGCTTCGTGCCAACCAATACCGGTATTGATGATAGTAGCTCCAGCTTTTTCAATAGCTTTTGCCAACTGTTCTACTTCTTCCCAAGTGCTGCCATCATCTACCAAATCTAACATCGAAAGCCTGTAGATAATGATAAAGTCAGTGCCTACTTTTTCTCTAACTTTTTCTACTATTTTTATGGGAAATTGTATCCGGTTTTCATAAGCACCACCCCACTCATCAGTTCGGTGATTGGTTTTTTTTACGATAAACTGATTTATCAAATAGCCTTCTGAACCCATTATTTCAACACCATCATAGCCAGCCTGTTGGGCTAAAGTAGCACAGTTGGTATAATCTTCAATAGTTTGATAAACTTGTTCACTACTTAACTCGCGCGGAACAAATGGGTTAATAGGAGACTTGATAGGGGAGGGACCAACCAATTCATCATTATAGGCATATCTGCCACTATGCAATATTTGCATGCAGATTTTTCCATCTTCTTGATGTACTGCTTCTGTTATTTTTTGATGATGTTCAATTTCTTCAGGCACCGTTAGTTTACTGGCACCCTTAAAAACCGCACCTTCTTCATTTGGGGCAATACCACCAGTAACAATTAGGGCTACTTCTCCACGAGCTCTTTCGGCATAAAATGTAGCAAGGCGTTCAAAACCATTGGGTCTTTCTTCTAAATTAGTATGCATAGAACCCATAAGCACCCGGTTTTTTAGCTTAGTAAAGCCTAAATCTAAAGGCTTCAACAAATTAGGATAATTCATTTATACTCAATTTCTTTATTTAAAACAGGATGGTTGTTTCTAAAAACAATGTATTTAAAAAATCTTTTGATATCAAATACGAGAAAGAACGTCATTTTTTTTATAATTTCATAAGATGAGATCGTTTGATATTTACGATGAAATTGTTGACGGGCAGCTTTAATCTTCTGACGATCTTTGGTTAGGGTAAATTTTATGGCATTCCACATAATTCTAAAGTAAATGCTTCTTCTGAAAAGAATATCAATTATTAAAACCAAACCATACTTAAATATTATTATTGGCAAGTTTAAAAAGATAACTATAGACGGCATCAATTTAAAGTAGGTGTAAAATATATTCCTTTGTATTTGGGTTAGATAGTCTTCATTCATTATTTTTTTTAACGATTGACTTCCCTTATGAAAAACAACGGCAGAAGGTTCGTATAAACATGTGTATCCGCAAACTATGGCTCTTGCACCGAGTTCTGCATCTTCATAACCGGTTGTAAAATTGTCATCAAATAAACCAATATGGGTTAACATATCTATATTATATAAACAAGCACCTCCACAGGCTCCAAAATTTTCAAATGGTATATTGAATTTATCTGCCCTAATATCGTGTGCAAGCGGAATAATTTCAGCAGTGTTTAATATCATGTGTCCGGCATTATCTAACAAATGCTTATTATAATATTGAATCATTTTTGAGGCAACCATTCCAGCATTGGTATTATTAGCGGCTTTAAGTAAGTTTTCAATCCAATCGGGTTCAGCAAAAGCATCGTTATTTAGTAAAAGCACATATTCATAATCGGTATTGGTCAAAATATATTTTCTGAAAATTCGGTTGTGGGCTTCGGTAAACCCTAAATTGTCGTCAAATTGAATAAATGTAATGTTTTGATAAGTCTTTATAAATTCATTTATCTGAAAACCTTCTTTATTGGCAGAATCATTATCAGCTACATATAGACGCCAATTTTTATAAGTTTGTGCCAATACAGACTCAATTGCTCTCTTGGTATCATTTAAACCATTCCAATTTAATATTATGACTGGTACTATTTGTCTCAATTCTCCAATAATAAAGTGACCGAAGCTAAAAATAAAATCTTAAAGAGGTTAAAATACAAAAATAGATTGAGGAGAATTAAAAAATTATAGCTCAAATTCTGTGAAAGTTATATTTTTGTTTTAATTTTACATAATTATTATTTTTCTTTGTTGATAAATCTATCTAAACTGTTGATAAATTAATTTTTAGACAATTATGGTGGGTAAAACACAAAAATAATTGTAATTTTGTTATCTTATACATAAAATAGGCATAGTATTTGATTTTATAAATTGTGAAAGTTTTGTTAAAAATAAATTTGTTATGCAACGAAACTTCAAGTTATAATGTCTCGTACAAAGAACAAGAAATTGAAAAGAAATAAAAATTAATAATCTTATAAACTATAAATTTAATATGATCAATTTAAACTTAGTTACTAAAATAGTAAATTCAAAACAAATGAAAAATTTAATTTTAACAGGCTTAGCAGTTGTTGCAACTATAAGTCTTTCTTTTGGGCAATTAAAAGTAGTTGCACCAGAAGGTAATGTAAACTTGGGCGATGTTTCTGCCTTAACTGCTGCCGAAATTGAAGACGCTAGAAATAAATTAAATGTTGGCGCCAATGTTAATGTAATGGGTAATCTAATGAAAGTAGGTTACAAAGTTGCTGGACAAGCTTCTAAAGTACAAATTGGTATCGGTAGAACTGCAGGTGGTAATGCAATTATTGAGTGTTACGGATTACCTAATGGAGCTGCTCCAACTTCAAAATTATTAAGTAATCAAAACGGAGTAAGTACTTTTACACATAATGGTAATGGTCAATTCCAGCTCAAAACAACTTCTGCTAATGCTGACATTTTCTTAATGACACAAAACACTACTAGAATGATTGTTTTGGAAAATGGTAATGTAGGTGTTAATGAATTAGCTCCAAGTTATCAGTTTCAAGTAAATGGTGCTGCTGCTAAGCCAGGTGGTGGTTCTTGGACTAATGCTTCTGATAAGAGACTAAAAGAGAATATCAAACAATATGATATGGGTTTAGAAGATGTTTTAAAATTAAATCCTGTATATTATAATTACAATGGTAAAGGTGGTATTTCTGATACTGAAACTACTTATGTAGGTTTAATAGCTCAAGAATATCAAAAAGTGGCTCCAGATGCAGTTTCAACTTTTACTCATACTGAGATGATTCCTCAAGAAGAAGATCAGGTTTTTAAAACTGGTGCTAAGGAAGATTATTTAGCGATTGATCCTTCTCAAATTACTTTTATGTTAGTTAATGCAATTAAAGAACAACAAAAAGTAATTTCTGAATTGCAACAAGAAGTTAGAGATTTAAAAACTACTGGTGTAAGTTCTGCATCTAATTCAACAAGTGTTTTAATTGAAGGTTCTGCAAGTGGAAAGGCTTTATTAGCTCAAAACAGACCCAATCCTTTTACTTCAAATACTAATATTGAATACTTCGTTCCTGCAACTGCTTCAAAAGCCTCTATGTCTTTTACTGACATTACAGGAAAGGAAATCAAGAGATTAGAAATTGCCAATACAGGTGCTGGTTCTTTAGACGTTTCAATAAAAGAATTACCAATTGGTATTTATTCTTACTCTTT
>CALHDG010000258.1 GCA_938023075.1 uncultured Chitinophagales bacterium | reverse complement strand
CGAGTACCCGAAATTTCGGATGAGTTGTATCGCTTAGATGATGCCATGCGTGGCGGCTTCGGTTGGGAAATTGGTCCTTTCGAAAATTGGGATGTGTTAGGTGTAGCAGCTACCGTTGAGTCAATGAAGGAAGCCGGTTTTGAAGTGGCGCAATGGGTGCACGATATGTTGGAATCGGGTAAAGAGTCGTTCTACACCGTTAAAGAGGGCGTTGAATATTACTACGATATTGAAAGTAAAGACTACAAAAAAATTCCAGGTCGAGACAGTTTTATCATTCTTGATAACCTGCGTTCCAACGAGCCAATTTTCAAAAATGACGGTGCCACCATTCACGATTTAGGCGATGGTATTATGAACATCGAGTTTCATACCAAAATGAATACGCTTGGCGAAGATGTGTTACGCTCCATCCAAACCGGCATCGAAAAAGCGGAAGACGAAGGTTGGAAAGGTGTGGTACTTGGCAACGATGCGCCCAACTTTTCGGCAGGTGCCAATTTGTTTATGGTGATGATGATGGCTGCCCAGCAAGAATGGGACGAACTCAATTTTGCCATTGCCGCCTTCCAGCAAACGGTGATGCGATTGCGCTATTCGTCTATTCCAACAGTGGTTTGTCCGCGCGGTTTAACCTTGGGTGGCGGTTGCGAAATGACCATGCATGCCGATGCTGCTGTTGCTGCTGCCGAAACCTATATTGGCTTGGTTGAAGTTGGCGTAGGTGTAATTCCCGGCGGTGGCGGAACCAAAGAAATGGTCTTGCGCGCTTCGGACGAATACAAAAAAGATGGACCAAAATTACCGAATTTGGTCGAACGTTTTGGCAACATCGCCAGCGCAAAAGTCGCTACTTCAGCATACGAAGGTTTTGAAATTGATGTGTTGAACAAAGCCAAAGACCAGGTAGTAGTCAACAACAGCCGGGTAATTGCCCGAGCCAAAAAGGTCGCTTTAGATATGTACGAACAGGGCTACACGCAACCTCCTCAACGTACCGATATTGAGGTGTTGGGTCGCTCTGCCATCGGTGCTTTTAAGGCAGGCGTTAAGGGCTTCGAGTTGGGCAACTATGCCAGTGCCCACGATGCTTTAATTGCCAACAAGTTGGGCTACGTAATGGCAGGCGGCGATTTGAGCAGCCACGCCAAAGTCAGCGAACAGTATTTATTAGACTTGGAGCGCGAAGCATTTTTAAGCCTTTGCGGCGAGCAGAAAACTTTAGAGCGTATGCAGTCAGTGATTGAAAAAGGAAAGCCTGTAAGAAATTAAATTCCAATGGAACCTGTTCCATTGCGGGTGTTTTTAAACTTCAAAAATCAAAAATCAGTGTTTGATATTCGATATTCATTTTATACAATCCTAATTCAAATTTCAACATTTGATATTAGACGTTTATGTATTAAATGTTTTGGCAATAACGAATGTCGATTAACGAATGATGAATATCGAAGTTTAAGAAGAATTAGAAGCGAAAGAGTAAGCGGTTTAAAAAGGGGCAGCCCGCTTTCCGCTAAATCTTTTTATTCCACTTTGTTCCATAAAAAGGATACCGCTGCAATCGGGGCTATTTTTCCGGCGGCAGTGGGTTTTTATAAACGTTTTGTTCAGGCGTTACAAACGCCTTTCTCGCGCATCCTCGTTGCAAACGAGGATGATGGAAACGAGACAAACGTAAATCAGCATTCGACATTCGGCGTTCGACATTCGATATTCAAAAACCGTTCATTAGCGAATAATGAATTTCGATTAACGAATGATGAAAGTCGAAGTTTTTCCAATGGAACCTGTTCCATTGTACATACAAGTTTTACTCAATTTTTCTTCAATGGAACGGGTTCCATTGGAGTTCAGGCGTTACAAACGCCTTTCTCGCGCATCCTCGTTGCAAACGAGGATGATGCAAACGAGACAAACGCAAATCAACATTCGACATTCGGCGTTCGACATTCGATATTCAAAAACCGTTTATTAGCGAATAACGAATTTCGATTAACGAATGATGAATATCGAAGTTTTGCTTTTGTCGGGAGAAGCGTAAATCAAAAATCAAAAATCGGCGTTCGATATTCGATATTCAAACAAGATTTATTAGTGAATAACGAATTTCGATTAACGAATGATGAATATCGAAGTTTTGCTTTTGTCAAGACAAGCGTAAATCAAAAATCAAAAATCGGCGTTCGATATTCGATATTCAAACAAGATTTATTAGTGAATAACGAATATCGATTAACGAATGATGAAAGTCGAAGTTTTTCCAATGGAACCTGTTCCATTGTACACTCGACAACGAAGCAGCGAAGCTACCAACATAGCCCCGATTGCAGCGGTTATAATGTGGAGCTTGCGGAGCATTATTTGAGCGGAAAGCGGGAGAGAACTTTCATTGAAACCATTTTGTACCGCTTCAAAAAATTAAATAATTATAAACAATTTAGAAATTAATAAACAAAACAAATAAAATGAAACAAGCATATATAGTAGCCGGCTACAGAACGGCAGTAGGAAAAGCCAAAAGAGGCGGTTTACGATTTACGCCGCCGGTAGATATGGCAGCAAGTGTAATTGACTATTTATTAGCCTCAGTGCCTCAGTTAGACCCCAAAGAGGTAGACGACCTGATTGTGGGCAACGCCATTCCCGAAGCGGAACAAGGCTTGCAAATGGCACGGTGGATTGCCATTAAATCGAAAGCCTTGCCCGATACAGTAGGCGGCGTAACGGTGAACCGCTATTGTGGTTCGGGGGTAGAAACCATTTCGCAAGCCATTGGCAAAGTAAGCACCGGTTTCGCCGATGTAATTATTGCTGGTGGTACGGAAAGCATGAGTTTAGTCCCTACGATGGGTTACAAAACCGTGCCGAATTACGACATCGCTAACGAGCATCCCGAGTATTATATCGGCATGGGTTTAACCGCTGAAGAGGTGGCTGCCGAATATAAAATTGGCAGAGAAGAACAAGATGAGTTCAGTTTAAATTCGCACAAAAAAGCTTTGAACGCCATTAAAGAAGGTTATTTCAAAGACCAAATTGTACCGATTGAAGTGAACGAAGTATATATGGAAAATGGCGAGAAAAAAGAACGCACCTACACCGTTGATACCGACGAAGGACCAAGAGCGGATACTACGATAGAAGCCTTAGGCAGATTACGTCCGGTGTTTAAAATGGGCGGTTCGGTAACGGCAGGCAACAGTTCGCAAACTTCGGATGGGGCTGCTTTTGTAATTGTGATGAGTGAAGACAAAGTGAAAGAATTGGGTATTACACCAATTGCTCGAATGGTTGCCAATGCCTCAATTGGTGTGAATCCTCGCATTATGGGTATTGGTCCGGTTGATGCAATGCCTAAAGCCTTAAAGCAAGGCGACTTAACATTTGGTGACTTAGATTTGGTTGAGTTGAATGAGGCGTTTGCGGCGCAGTCTTTAGCAGTGTTAAAAAACAGCCCGGATTTAGACCCTGCAAAAGTGAACATTAACGGTGGAGCGATTGCGCTTGGTCATCCGCTGGGTTGCACGGGTACTAAATTAACGGTTCAGTTATTGAGCGATTTGAAACGTACCGGTGGTAAATATGGTATGGTTACTGCCTGTATTGGTGGTGGGCAAGGGATTGCCGGGGTTTATGAGTTGTTGAATTGATTATAAATTCTCTGATATGAACTTTGGTCGAAGATTGTAGGGGATTCTGGATATTTTGTTCCACTTCGTTACACAAAATTCCAGAATGACGCCACTATTCAAACGTCATGCTGGAAAAATTTATGGAGCAGAGCGGAATACATTTTATCCAGTATCCCCTATAGGTTAGGATGCGGTAATAATTTATTAATTGAGAAAATAAAAAATTATATGACAACTACTTTTTAAATGGATGTAGCAGAAAAAGAAAATGTTATAGTTGAAATATCTAACCTGTTAGAACAGATTGATAAGTTAAATGATATGGTTGATTTTCATAAAGATAAATCAGGCGAAATGAGTATGATGAGACAATATGAACATATGAGAAATGATTTTATCAATCAGTTAGAACAGCTGCTTTCAACTTTTAGGTTAGATGCAAAAATTAAAGAAAAAGAGTTGTCAGTTTGACATTTTAATTAATATTTTATGAACACAGAAAATTTAATTAGACGTTATTGGGCGGTTAGATTTAACGAAGAGGAAGAAATCAGAACCTTCACATCAAATTCAGATGCTTTTGATTTTTGGCAAAATGAAAGTGAAGACATCTATCAAGACTATTTGAAGACTATATAATTTTAAAACAATAGTCATCTAAGTTTAATATAATACAAAAAGATGAAATCAAATACTGAGATTGAGAATAAAATTAAGGAACTAAAGCCTATTCTTTCACAAAAATATTTTGTTGATAAGATTGGGTACTTTGGTTCTTATGCGCGGAATGAACAAAAGGAAAGTTCCGACATTGACATTTTAGTATCATTCAGCAAACCCCTTGGTTGGGAGTATTTTGATTTGCAGGAATTGTTAGAAGATGAGTTAAAACTTAAAGTTGATATGGTCTCAGAAAAAGCTTTAAAAAAACAACTCAAGCCAATTATTTTAAATAGTGTAAAATATGTATGGGTTCTGTAGAAAGAAATTTCATGATGTATTTAGAAGATATGATTCAATCTATGGAAAGGATTGGAGAATATATTGATGGTCTTGATGTACAAAAATTTAAGCAAAATCATTTAGTAATTGATGCGGTGGTTAGAAATTTTGAGATTATTGGTGAAGCTTCCAAAAATGTTCCCAAAGATATTCGGGAAAAATACCCTGAAATTCCGTGGAGACAAATGTATGGGCTACGGAATTTAATTGCACACGAGTATTTCGGTGTGGATTACGAGATGATTTGGGAAATTGCTACTAAAAATATTCCACAAAACTATAAGGATTTATTAAACATAGTTGATGCAGAAAGAAGAAAAAAAGATGATGAATGACAATAATATTTAAACAAATAAAAAATCATAAAACAAAAAAATGGAAACAGCAACAGTAGCACAAAAAAAATTGAGCGTGTTAAAAGGTGGCGAATTCTTAATTAAAGAATCGTCTACCGAAACGTTATATACGCCTGAAATGAAAAGCGAAGAGCAAAAGATGTTTGCTCAAATGGCATCGGAATTTATTGTAAAAGAAGTTCGACCACACGTAATGCGAATTGATAAAGGCGACCACGATTTAGTGGTGGACTTGTTAGAGCAAGCCGGCGAATTAGGCATTTTGGGTGCTTCTCTACCCGAAAAATATGGCGGCATGGGCGTTAACTTTAATACCGATTCATATTTAAGTGAAGAGATTGGCAAATCGAATTCGTGGGGTGTTGCGGTGGCAGCACATACGGGCATTGGCACTTTGCCTATTTTATATTATGGTAACGAGGAGCAAAAAGAGAAATATTTACCGGGCTTAGCATCAGGAAAATTAAAAGCTGCTTATTGCTTAACTGAGCCGGGCAGCGGGTCAGATGCATTAGCTGCTAAAACCAAAGCCACTTTAATGGATGATGGCGAGCATTATTTAATTGAAGGTCAAAAAATGTGGATTACCAACTCGGGTTTTGCTGATTTATTTATAGTGTTTGCTCAGGTAGATGGCAATCAATTTACCGGCTTTGTAGTGGATGCGAAATCGGAAAATATCGAGTTAGGGGCAGAAGAGGATAAAATGGGTATTAAAGGCAGCTCCACTCGTCAGGTGTTTTTTCAAGGGGTAAAAGTGCCTAAAGAAAATGTGTTGGGTGAAGTTGGTAAAGGGCATTACATCGCTTTTAATGTGTTGAACATTGGCAGATATAAATTATGTGCCATGGTGTTGGGCGGTTCAAAGGCTTGTATTGACGTAGCTGTTAAATACGCCAACGAACGCGAGCAATTTAAACAAGCCATTGCCAATTTCGGCGCTATTAAACACAAATTGGCAGAAATGGCTATCAGAACATGGGTTTGCGAATCGGCAACGTACCGTACTTCGGGTTTAATTAATGATATGATTGAGGAGTTGAAAGCTGGTGGTATGGATTCGGCACAAGCAAAATTAGAAGCTGCGGAAGAATATTCAGTAGAATGTGCGATGTTAAAAGTGTTAGGCAGCGAGGTTTTAGATTATGTAGTAGATGAAACCGTTCAGATACATGGCGGTAATGGTTTTAGTGAAGAATACCCGGCGGCTCGTGCTTATAGAGATGCCCGTATCAATCGTATTTTTGAAGGAACGAGCGAAATTAACCGGCTTTTATCGGTTGGTATGATGTTAAAAAAAGCGATGAAAGGGCAGTTGGATTTATTTACACCGGCAAAAGCCATTCAAAAAGAATTGATGAGTGTGCCTTCATTTGGTAAAAATGGCAGTGGTGGTGAATTTGCTGTAGAATGGGAAACCATTAAAAACCTAAAGAAAGCTATCTTAATGGTAGCCGGGGCAATGGCACAAAAATATATGGCTGAAATAGAAAAAGAGCAAGAATTAATGATGTTGGTATCGGATATGATGATTGATTTATATGCTGCCGAATCGGCTTTATTGCGAACTCAAAAATTAGTTGAAACAAAAGGTAAAGAATCTACAGATTTGTATGTTGATATTATGCAAACCTTTTTATCCGATGCATGTGAGCGTATCTTTTTAAATGGCAAACATGCTGTTGTTGCATTTGGTGAAGGAGACGAATTAAAGGGGATGTTGATGGGTTTAAAACGCTTCACAAAGTATCAAAATATTAACACAATTGCGTTAAGAAGAAAAATTTCTGATAAAATGGTTGCAAATAACAATTATAGTCTGTAAATTTGAGGCATAGTTTTGGGGTGAACTGGGGATGCCATACTTTTGTAGGTATCCCCTTTTTTTATGCATTTATTCTTGGTCTTTACAAAATTTTTAATGAGTAACTTGATTTATTGATACTTTTATAAAATACTGAATGGATACTTGAAGAATGTCTAATTTTCGATTAAAGCTTTAAAAGTATCATCTTCTTCTAACTGTAAATTAATATCATAATACCAGTAAGATTGTTCCTCTTCTTTCACACTAAAAAAGGTTTCGCGGTCGTATTTTAACTGTTCTTTTCTCCATTCTGCTAAATATTCTTTAATTGTTTGTTCAAATGCATACATTCTATGACAAGGAAATTGTTTTTGTTTTAAAGCATGTCTTAATTTTCTTGCATATAATTCGGTAATATCAAAATGTAGTTGTTCGTGCCCTAGATGGTAGCTGGTTCTTGCTTCCTCTTTTACCCAAGACTGGTCTTTTTTAAAGATAGCTTCAATGTGAAAAACAATTTCACCTTCCTGGCAACCATAAGAATATCGAATAGAGGAAGCGGTTAAAGCTTTTACAAAATTGTTGTTATAATCTGGTTCTGCTTGAAAGTCAGTCCAAGTTAAGGGCCGGTCAGCAACCCAAAAAATATCATCTTGTACTTTTGCTAGTGCTATATTATTTTTATTAATGAAAAATGCCATAACGAGCAAAGCCGAGATTAACAAAATCGATATGATAAATTTAATGCTGCTCATGTTTTTATTTTTATTTAACGGAAAATAGCATAATAAAGTTATGTAAAATGCACAGAATTCTACTAACAACGCGATTTTTATCTAAAAATTGTTAAAATTTAACCATAATTTAGAAAAAATATGGTTTTACATTTTTATGTTTAATTTTTTTTTAGTAAAAATTTTGATGCTCGTAACATTTCTCTTTTACCAGGTGGTCCTGGTATTTTTTCAACTGCATAGCCAGCTTGTAACATATTTCGCCTAACTTGGCCCTTAGCACAGTAAGTAACTAAACTACCACCTTCAACTAAAGTGCCATATAATTTTTCGAATATGGCTTGCTGCCACATAGTAGCTTGTGTGCTTGGAGCAAAGGCATCAAAATAAATTAAATGGAATTGTTTTGTAAAATTGATTGTAAATAGAGAGCTAAGCCATTTAGTTAAATTAAACTGACTTTTTAAAGAAGTCGACTTATTCCAAGCTTGCTCAATTATTTGTTGGTAAGTTGTTGCATAGTTTTGTATAGCCGGTAATTTATCAAATTCTAATTGTTGTATGGTTGTCCACGGAATAGGTAAAATATCAATTCCTGTATAATCAATCTTTCCTTGATTATGTAGGTAGGTTAAAATACAGTTTAAACCGGTACCGAAACCAACTTCTAGAATATTTAACGTTTCTTCGTTGCCAAAATGAGCTTGCATAGGTTTTAAACCAGCTTCAATAAAAACATGCATGCTTTCTTGAAAAGCCCCATGCCTCGAATGATAAATTTCATTATATTGTTCATGATAAAGTGTATTGGAACCATCTGCCGTTTTTATCACTTTAATAAGAGGGTTTGTTGTATCCATTTAAAAGTTAAAAGTACATAATGTATACCGAAGTTAACGCATCAAATAGTTTACAAAAAAGTATGTTGCCATCAATTATTTTTGTAAGCATCTTATTTATATTAGAAATTGCCGAGCGGCTATTAAACATACCGGTTACTATGTTGGGTAATCGCCCTCGTCAGGTAGACGGCATTACTGGAATTTTTACGATGCCTTTAGCTCACGGTGATTTTCAACATTTGTTTAATAATGCTGGTTCCTTAATCGTATTGAGTACTTTTTTATTTTATTTTTATAAAAAAGTTGCAACTAAAGTGTTGCTTCGAATTTGGTTGTTAACCGGCATTGGAGTTTGGCTGTTTGCCCGTGGCAGCAACCATATTGGGGCAAGTGGTATCGTATATGGTTTAGCCTTTTTTTTATTTGCCAGCGGTTTAATGCGTAAAGATACCAAGTCTATGGTTATTGCCTTAATTGTCTCTTTTTTTTATGGAAGTATGGTTTGGGGCGTTCTTCCGGGCTTGCAAGGCATCTCTTGGGAAGGGCATTTGTTTGGCGCACTCTCAGGCATTTATGCAGCTTATGTGTACAAAGAAATTGATTTACCAAAACCTAGCAATCCTGAAATGGAAGGCAGAGACGACCAGGAGCATGAATATTGGCGGGA
>CALHDG010000257.1 GCA_938023075.1 uncultured Chitinophagales bacterium | reverse complement strand
TATCAGAAAAACAACCTCACTCAGGATGATATCCTTTACCAACCTGCATCAACTTATCCAAATTTAACTCCACTGTTTTGGTTTGTTGATTTACATATAACTCCAACTGATCGGTAAAGTGAGGATGATCTTTTTGAGTGCTGTTGCCAAAGGCATTCACGGTTTCCAAACGTTCCAAGCCATCTTCCCCATACTTTGCATAAAATACAAAACTATCACCGGCAACAATTTTAACCGTACCTTTTTTGTGCGGACGAACATGGGCATTGGCTAAGGTATTAACGCCTCCATACATCGGCATATCAACTTTTGCTCTAACGGCTTTTTGTACGGTACCTAAGGCTACTTCATAGGTGCCATAATGTCTTTTAAAAAAACGCTTAGTCTTCATTAAAGCCTTCACAAACTCATCTTCAGGCACCGCTTTTTCTACATTGCCAAATTCTTCTTTTATATATTCAGTTAAGTACATAGAGCTAATTGACATTAATGCAGCTTGTTGATTTTGCCGGTCGTACGAGCCATTCCATTTGTCAAACACTTTTTTTAATGGAGCCAATTTCGGATACTTTTCCAATATAATAGGAATGCTATCACAGTTCATACAATTTCTAAACGATAGCTTATTTTTATCTACCGTAACATCTTCTCTAATTTTTCGAGCTTCGGCAAAACTGATTTTATCGTAAGTAGCAATCAGCTTTTCAAACCGGTTAGCTCTTAAGGAGTTGCTTTCTAACAAGTGAAAACTTTTCGGAAAATCTTTGGGCGAAAGGTTTTCTTCAGGAGCCGTCATTTTAAAAACCGTGTTATTGCAATCATACAAATAACCACAAGCCGGGTTTTTAATTTGAGGGATGTCACGCACCGGATGAATGTCATCTAAGGTCCAATTAATAGCAGAAGTATCGCCGGTTAAAATATTACTCCAATCAAAATTTTCATTTCTACGCGGATGAATAAAATTACTGAGATGATAAATGTTACCCGTTTTATCAGCATAAGTAATCGTTTGCGCCGGCAAACCCTGTATGTTCAATGCATCTGAAAATTCTTCAAAAGTAGTTGCTTTGCCCATGTGGTACCATTGTTCAATCGCTTTTAGGTTGGTCATCGCATTGCATTTAAACGAGTAGTAGCCCGATTTCTTTTTAAAGGTTGCGCCATACTTACTCCAATAATATTTTTGCGAAACCGGTATAACCAAAGGACCAATTTTAACTTTCAGTATAGCTTTTTTTTCGGTAAGCGGCAACCATGCACCATCGTAACGGTAATAATTTTTTTTGCTAGGATGCATCGTTAGTTCGTAAATATCCGATCCGTTTTGGTAATTGGTCGTGTGTGTCCAACCCAAATTTCTGTTAGTACCCAAAACAGGTATCAAACCTCCGGCAGCAAAGGTGGCACCAAAAAATTCGTAACCCTCTTTCGAATGCACACTCAACTCCCAAAAGTTACCCATACTATTTACCGGTTGATGCGGATTGCCAATCAAATAGGTTTTTTCATCAATCGTAAAATTGGGGCTAAAGGCCATGGCGTTAGACCCTTTGCCGGCTTGCTCTTTTAAAGCATAATCAAAATCTTTGGTTAACAATTTGCCCAACTCCATCACGTGGTTATCCATTAAATGCATTTGTAGCGCGTAACCTGCCAAAATCAGTTTAGGCGTTACCGGAGTAAACGGTTTTAACTTTACTTCTTTCGGATGCGTCTTCGCATAGTTGTTAACCGCATCGGCATAGGCTTGCAACATTTTTTCCATACTTGGCTTTATGTCTTGCGCATATCGTTGCTCCACAAAATCCGCCACTTCAAAAACCTGATAAATTAAATCCAACACCGCACCCTCTTTACCCATTAACCTGCCGGCTTTATTGTTAACGGCAGCAAAATTCTCTTGCATCATCTCAAAATTATCTTCACATTGCGCCCATGCAATTCCATAAACAGCTTCTACATCCGTTTGGGTAAAAATATGTGGAACGCCATAAGCATCTCTAACAATATTAATATTGTTCACATTAATAGTTTCTTGAGCAGCAAGCGGATTCAACCAAGCTGCCATTACAAGCATAATCAAAAAAGGTTTATACAAAATTAATCTATTGAAATTAATGAATGTTTCAAAAATAAAATTTTTATTTAATGAAAAAACTTGTGGCAGAATAATTATTCAATTTAAAATAAAGCAGATAGATCGTTAATACCTTACGAATATTTTTTTTGAAGCGAAACATGAGGTGGATTTAGTGAGGGGCTACCCGCCTTCCGTTCAAATGCTACGGCTACGCTACAAGGCAATCGCTTCAGGTAGCATAACCACTACAGTCGGGGCTAGTTTATAAACTTCAGCCCGCTTCAGAAACCTTTCTTTTGTTTCACTTTCTAATCATACTTCGCTTATCTTTGGTCGCGTTATTTCTCCCTCAGAGTCTCTCCAAACAGACTCTGATGAATATAGCAAACTATGAAGAACAAAACAATATATAGAACAGCAAATTATTTATGAACAGAGTGGTATGGATTAGCTTAATAGGGATGCTTATTATAGTGGGTATGGTATTTCTATTATTAAATAAACTAAACACAAAAAGTGCTACAGAAACCGAGACGGTAACTCAGGCAAGTGAATTGACCATACCAACATTATCATCCAATAAAAAAGATATTGTTGCCAATGAAAAAGTGTTGCTAGCGGTCAATCATGCAAACATTATGAACTATTTTAAAACCGAAGGACAACTGTGTGATACCTATTATTTAAACAACCCTGAGCGTAAAGCTTTCTGTACAGATGAAAACATCTTCAAACAAAAAACACAATTTAATGCTATCGCAGTTTCTGCAGATCAAACAGCAGTTGGTTTTTCGGTTACCGCAGAGGTAATGAGCCCGGATGCTGTTGTTGGAATTTTTTATCCTAAGCGTAACGATCAACCTATTCATTTAATCAGTAAATATTATTTGGGCAATCAATTTTTAAGTTTCTCTCCTAATGGTCAACACTTTATTTACCAACACAATTGCTGGGAAGGCTATTGTGGTTTAACGGTAAAAAATACAGCCACTTTACAAACTGTTTTAGAAATCAACAATCCAGAAAGTGTAGATGAGCGCAACGAAAAAACCGTATTCAAAAATTGGATTGATAACCGAAACATCAGTTACTTGATAAACGGAGAACCGGCAAAAATGGGATTTTAAATTAATCAATTTTGACAGCCTTTTTTCAAATATTACCTTATGTGCGTATATACCAAAAGCAACTTGGCTTAAGTTTGTTTTTTAGTTTATTGGCAGTGGTGTTCTCCTTAGTTTCTTTAACCATGATTATCCCTTTTTTACGCTTACTGTTTAACATTGATGCCGCCATTATCACCAAACCAACACTTGAGTTAACTGTAGACAGCCTCCTTCAATATTTTAATTACACGGTAAGTCAACTGATTGTTAATTATGATAAATCTACCGCCTTACTATTTATTTGTGGTATCGTATTAATGGTGTTTGTATTCAAAAATTTGTTTTTGTATTTGGGCATGTATTGTATGGTGCCTTTACGAACGGGTGTTACAGCAGACTTACGGAATCAAATGTATCAACGCTTATTACAACTGCCTTTATCTTATTTTTCTAATGAACGCAAAGGCGATTTAATCACCAGAATGTCAACTGATGCCCAACTCATAGAAACCGATATTTTAAATGCCTTGCTCTTGGTTTTTAGAGAGCCGCTTAACTTAATCGTGTTTCTAATAGCCATGTTTTGGATAAGTCCGTCGCTTACTTTATTCGTCTTGTTTTTTTTGCCGGTTAGTGGTTTTATCATTAGCCGTATTGGTCAATCTTTAAAAAGAGATTCTCAAGCCGGTCAACAAAAATTGGGCTACTTAATGTCTATTATTGAAGAAACCTTAGGCGGCATAAAAGTGATTAAAGCCTTTAACGCGCAGCCCGTTCAGCAAAGCAAATTTCAAAGTAATAATCAACAATATCAAAACATCATAAAGCGATTGTATAAAAGAAAAGATTTAGCTTCACCACTTTCAGAAGTGTTGGGCATTGGTGTAGTGGTAGCCGTTTTATGGTATGGCGGTAGTTTGGTACTTAACCAAAAAAGCCCTTTACCTGCCGAAGTGTTTATTGCCTTTATCGTTATCTTTTCACAATTAATACAACCGGCAAAAAAGTTGGTTGCGGCATTTTACAATATTCAAAAAGGGGCAGCATCTTTAGAGCGGATAGAAGCGGTTTTGCAAAGTGAATTGACCATTAACGAAACATCCGAAAGACATAAAATACCTTTAGCAGTAAAACCTATAAAAAATGTAAAACAGGGTATCGAATTTAAAAATGTCTCTTTTGCTTACGACCAAAAACCGACTTTGCAACAAATCAACTTCACTATAAAACGTGGTGAGATTGTAGCCTTGGTTGGGCAATCGGGAGCAGGTAAAAGTACAGTGGCAGATTTGTTGGCTCGTTTTTATGAAGTACACGAAGGCGCAATATTAATTGATGGCGTTAACATACAACAATATGCCTTGCCCGATTTGCGCAACTTGATGGGCATTGTAAGTCAGCAACCTGTTTTGTTTAACGATACGGTTTTTAACAACATTGCTTTTGGTTTACCAACAGCCACCCAACAAGCCGTTGAAGAAGCTGCAAAAATTGCTCACGCACATACGTTTATTCAACAACTGCAAAAGGGCTATCAAACCCACATTGGCGAAGGCGGTAATACCTTAAGTGGTGGCGAAAAACAACGCCTCAGTTTAGCACGCGCTATTTTACGAAACCCACCCATTTTGTTATTAGACGAAGCCACTTCTGCTTTAGATGCCGAGAGTGAACAATTGGTTCAACAGGCTTTGCAACAGGTTATGCAAAACCGCACTACTTTAGTAATTGCCCATCGTTTATCCACCATTCAAAAAGCTGATAAAATTTTAGTGATGCAGCAAGGCAGTATTATTGAGCAAGGTAACCACCAAAGTTTGCTTCAGCAAAATGGTACGTATAAAAAATTGGTGGCTATGCAGGCAATGTAAAACCAAATTGACCATAAAATGTCACACAAATTTAGTTTTAATGTTGGCAATCTTTTCGTTAAAAATACTCGCCATAGCTTAGGCTATGCCTGTGTTTTTTGCCTCAATCTTGCCAAATTAAACTCTAAATTTTAGTATAACATCTTATAATCAAATTGGTATAAGCTGCTTCATTTTCAATAAAATACAATAATTATTTTTGGCTTTATCTAGGTGTTTTTAGTTAGATAAAGCCAAAAATAAAATTAACGCCTAACTCAATAAAAAGCTATTTGAATAGGATATCCATGGTTAAATTGTTGTGCAAAAGGTTAACCGCCCAGTTGTTTTGTTTTACACCATTGGTAGTAATCATAGTTAAGTGGATGGCTTTTTTGGTTTTACTTTCTTCTTTAAACGTGTTTATTTTTTGTTGCAGTTGTGCGGCATATGCCTTGTTGATTACAAAGTTAGTGGTAGCGTATTTCATTTCACATAAATTAATTACCCCATCTCTTCTGTTGATTAGCAAATCTATTTGTGCCCCTTTTTTATTTTTAGATGCAGTGCTTTTCCAGGATGAAGAATTAGAAATGATGCCACCAATACGCAAGGCTTCTTTAATTTGCTGTAAGTG
>CALHDG010000256.1 GCA_938023075.1 uncultured Chitinophagales bacterium | reverse complement strand
GTCTTCCCACTCCCATTCCGCCCAGTCAATATCAAATGCTTCCGTTCCGTTTCCGAAAGCGGTATGCTTACATTTTCAAGATTTCTTGATTTTTCAATGTCAATTTTGGTAATAAATATGTCGTCCATAATTATTTTTAATAACAGAATTTTACTGGAGTTAAAAATACAACTATTCTTGTAAAAGGAATAAATAAGATCAATCCAACATAAAGATAAGCCTTTCAAAACAAATATCAAAAATTGTATATTTTTGCGATCCATTTAATTCATTAGTCAATTTGAAAATAGCATTATACCTGTTAACTCAAAAGGGGTACGAGGTTTTACAAGCAGTAGTAAAGCATGGGTTTAACAACCTAATTGACCGGGTAATTATAGGGAGCGATCAACAAGTTGCTAATGATTATTCGGAGGAGATCAAACGACTCTGTATAGATGAAGGTATTGCTTTTGGCAAAAGAGCAGATGCTGCCGAAATTACTGCCGAATATGCGATAGCAGTTTCCTGGCGTTGGATTATACATAAACCCAACTTGAAATTGATCGTGTTGCACGATTCGTTGTTGCCTAAATACCGGGGGTTCGCACCTTTGGTGAATGCCTTGTTAAATAAAGAACCAGCCGTAGGGGTAACGGCTTTATTCGCCAGCGATTATTATGATGAAGGAGCAATTATTGCACAAAGTCAATTACCTGTTGTGTATCCGGTGAAAGTTAAAACGGTTATTGAGCGCATTGTTCCGCTGTATATTCAACTTGCTCTTGATATTTTCACTAAAATTAAAGCCGGGGAATCTATTCAATCGACTCCACAAAATCATACCGAAGCCACCTACAGTTTATGGCGTAATGAAGCCGATTATTTAATTGATTGGAATCAAACTGCCGAAGACATCTTGAATTTTATTTATGTGGTTTCATCTCCTTATAAGGGGGCAGCCACTTTTATAAATGGCTTGAAGAAGATCAGAATTATAGATGCCCATATTGAACCGGATGTTCAAATTGTTAACCGCGATGTAGGGAAAGTTATTTTTGTAAGAGATCAGCAACCGGTTATTGTTTGTGGTAAAGGTTTACTTAAAATTACCCATGCTATTGATGATAAAAGTGGTGAAAGTGTATTGCCTTTTGAGCAATTTAGAACGCGGTTAACTTCTTATGATGAATCTATAAAACACTAATAATATTTAGTTATTGAATATCTTGTTAATATGGCGTGTAAATAACTATATTTTTTTTAGAAGCGAAACGGTGAAACCATTTAGAAAGGGGCTTCCCGCTATCCGTTCAAATGCTGCGCCAACGCACAAGGGCAAACGCTTCAAGCAGCATAACCACTGCTATCGGGGCTAAACTTCCAACATCATCACGCTTTAAATACATGCCAAATATATAGCCACCAGGTTAATACCATCAATTTTTTAACCCTCAATTTCATTTATATTTGTTTATTTAGCAGCAAAATATGTCCTAACAAAACAAAAAACAATATGATGGGTTTAGTTAGATGCGAAAAATATTTATGAAAGATCAATTTATAAAAATACTATTTGATACACATCAGGATAGCCCCAAAGGTCCTACTATTGAACAAGTAGAAGATTTTACAAACCGGTTACTGGGTATTCTATTTCCTGATCTAACCAATAAATTATACAACACCGAAGATGAATTGTCTTTTGATCTGTTAAATTTAAAATCCGAACTTTATGAGATGTTGTTTATGTATCCCAATAGAGAGTCTATTAATGCAGACAACAAAACCAAGTTATTTTTTGATCAATTAGAAGTGGTTTATACGGTGTTAAAAACTGATGTACAAGCCATGTTTGCAGGCGATCCGGCGGCTTTAAGTGAAAAAGAAATTATCCGGTCTTACCCCGGTTTTTATGCCATTGCCAGTTACCGGTTAGCTCATGAATTATATAAATTATCTATTAAAGTGATACCCAGAATGATTGCCGAAATGGCACATTCCAGAACGGGTATTGATATTCATCCGGGAGCAACTATTGGAAAAGGGTTTTGTATCGATCATGGAACGGGTGTAGTGATTGGTGAAACTGCCAACATTGGAGAATATGTAAAAGTTTACCAAGGGGTAACACTTGGTGCTTTAAGTGTAACAAAAGAATTGGCACAAACTAAAAGGCATCCTACTATTGAAGATCATGTAGTACTGTATTCTGGTGCAACTGTATTAGGTGGTGAAACCGTTATTGGTGCTAACAGCATTATTGGTGGAAATACATGGATTACCCGAAGCGTACCACCCGAATCGAAAATTTATTATCAATCTAATCAAAAACAATAATCAACTACGAAGATGAAAATTGAACAATTAATCGGTAATACGCCCTTGGTTAAATTAAAAACGATCAACCAAAATAAATCGGTTCAAGTATATTGTAAATTAGAAGGTCAAAACCCAGGCGGTAGTGTTAAAGACCGGGCAGCTTTCAACATGATTAAATCTGCTTTAGACAGAAAAGAAATTAAAACCGGAGCAAAACTAGTAGAAGCAACCAGCGGAAATACTGGTATCGCTCTTGCTATGATCGCTCAGTCTATGGATGTTCGGATGACGCTGATTATGCCAGAAACTGCGACACCCGAAAGAGTGAAAACCATGAAAGCCTATGGTGCCGAGGTTATGCTAACATCTGGTGAAAAAACTATAGAATATTCCAGGCAATTGGCGCAAGAAATGTCGGATTCTGGTGAGTATTTTATGTTGAATCAATTTGCTAATCCCGACAATTATAAAATGCATTACAAAACTACCGGTCCAGAAATTTGGAAAGATACCAAAGGAAGGATTACGCATTTTGTTTCTTCTATGGGTACAACAGGAACCATTATGGGCGTTTCGCGTTATTTGAAAGAACAGCGCAAAGACATACAAATTGTGGGTGTGCAACCCACCGACGGTTCAAATATTCCAGGTATCCGGCGTTGGTCGCCTGAGTTCTTACCTAAAATTTACGAACCACAGCGGGTAGATCGCATTATTGATGTTAGCCGCGAAGAAGCCATTACCATGACCCGAAGAATGGCGCAAGAAGAAGGTATTATGGCCGGTATGAGTAGCGGAGGTGCTTTAACCGCAGCCATCAAACTAAGCCAAGAAATTAACGATGGTGTTATTGTTTGCATTACCTGCGATAGAGGAGACCGTTATTTAAGTTCAGAGTTGTTTTTGTAAAGATGAATCATTTTTTGGTGATTATTTGAAAAACATTGATGGAATACTTGAGGAATATGTTATCAATAGAAAAGATGTGAAAACGGCATAGTAAAATTCTCTACTTTTAGCGTCTCTAGCAGAAGACTCTTAACTATAATGCAGACTTAACTTTTGCTGAATTAATTGTAAAAGTAAAAGCAGTTCCCTTACCTAATTTTGAAACTAAATGGATATCTCCTTGATGCATTGTTACTACTTTTTTACAAATTGCCAAGCCTAAACCGGTGCCGGGTACATCATGATTTTTTTCCCGTTCAAAAGCTTTAAAGGCATTTTTTTGAAACTCGTTGTTCATTCCCTTTCCATTATCCGTAACAATAAACTCCCATATATTCGGTAAGGTTTCTTGCGCCATTATTTTTATTATTGGCGGCTCATCTTTTTTAAATTTAATAGCATTACCTATTAAGTTTTGAAACAATTGTAATATAGCAGATTCTGCGGCAAAAATAACGGGTAAAACATCTAATACTTCTATTGTCACATTTTCTAGCTCAATCATGTTCTTCAGCAGCATTTTCACTTTCTCTATAACCTCATTAAAATCAACCAAGGAGAGTTGAACATTATGCGACTCATTCGTTACTTTGGCATAAGTAAGTAAATCATCAATTGTAACTGCCATTTGGTTTACTCCAGTTACAATATACTTCATATATTTATTAGAATTTTTATCTGATTGAATCAGCTGATTTCTCTCTAACAATTGGGTAAAACCTGCAATACTCCTTAGGGGGCTCTTTAAATCGTGCGAAACGATATAACTAAACTTTTCTAATTCGGCATATGCCGTTTTTAATTCTTTGTAACTATTATCTAACTCAATTACCTGTTTTTCAACTATAATTTTATTAATTTCTAACTCATCTATGGTACTATTAAGTACATTGGTAACAATATATTTATCTCGTTGAATTCGTTTTTGTTTAAACTGCAGGATTTCTATTTTTTTTTTGAGATAGTTAATTTCTTCAAAAATTTCATCTTTTTCATTGTCAGAAATTTTTAAAGTGCTAATTAAATTTTCGATTTTACCAATATTATACATCAATAAACTTCGGTTAATGTAGCCAAGGTGCAGGTAACGTTATGAAATTCACAAGGTCCATTATCCACATTTCCAATTTCTCCATAACTAAAAAAACCAATAATTGGGGCTTGCCATAAATCATGAATAGCTTCAATTTCTTCAGAAATTTCAGGTCCTAACGCAGTTTGTCTTCCTTTGCAATTAATTAGTAAAGCAGCATCTATTTGAGGCATTTCATTTTTAAGACCCTTGAATTCTTCTGTTGTTTTTTCTAATAGTTCAAAATCAGGAGCAATACCGAATTGAAAATATTCTCCTTCTGTAATACTGCCCGCTAAAACAATCGTGTTGTTTTCAAAATCGCTCACCAACGGCGAACGCATAATGGTGTAGTCATCAGGCTTATTAATAATTAGAGGATATTGCCCCGATATAGATTGAAATGTTTCATTGTTCTCTAATACATCCTTTCTAAAATGTGTATGAAAATGAAAATATTTTTTATAGACTTCCAAAGCGGGTTTATGATCAATTTCATATAATATATTACCTTTTGATTTGGTAATTTGATGGGTGACTCCCATGCCTTCCCAACCACTTACGCACTTACCTTTTACCCTTACTTTATCATCATTAATAACTAATGCTACTGCACCATTGTTCGACATCCATTTGTTAGTAAACGAAAAAGTGCTTTCATATTTAAGATCATCACCTGCTAAACCTCCATATATTGGAAAATCGGTTTTTTTTGAATTTTTTATTTGGTTTACAACTTTAACCCCGTCTAAGGTAATTCCTCCGGTAAAAAGAATTACGGCAGGATTCTCATAAATGTCAACAATTTTTTCACCGAACAATTTGAGTTTAGAGTAATTTTTTTCGTCTTCAATTTCTTGATGCACTATTTTATAGTAATTCTTATTCATATCTAAAGCCAAAATACTAATCCCTTCATCTGTTATGGTTTCATTTATAATTTCACCAGAACTACTGCATCCAATTAAATCAATATTTAAACTGTAAAAAAGAGCTGATATTTCTTGCAAATTATGCTTTATAGAAGCAAAAACGATTGCTAAACTAGGCTTAAAATCGTTAGATTTTATTTCCTCTAATTTTGATTTAATTTCCGAAACAGAATCAACGTAAAATGAACTTGCCTTCATATGCTTAATGTTTTTTGATTAACAATAATAATAGTGATTAGCAATAATAATAGATTAAGTAAGTTAGTCATCTATTGGTAACCTTAGTGGAGGGATAACCTGATTAATCTGAATAAAAATAGGTGATATACTTTTTTCAAAAAAATAATTATGAAATATAACTCTTTTTTAAATAATAATGTTTTGTTTGAAAACCAAAATCTATTATTCAAAATAAGATTACTATATTTCTTACACTCTACTAAAAAACCACTCTTACTTACATACGAAAAAAGCAAAAAAAAGTTTAGGTTATGATCGTACTATTTTGCTTTTTAGTGTTTTGGCTATTAATAATCAATAATTTATGAAGACAAGTTAGCTGAAATGTGTATATCTTTTTCTTTATTTACCCAACTTAAATGGTAATCTGCCATTTCATATGGCAAAGCATCCTCAGTAATTAAAAGTGGTTTAAACGTATCTACCATTACCGCTAATTCTTCTGTTCCTTCTTTTCCAATACTCTTTTCAGCAGCTCCGGGTGTAGGTCCGTGAGGAATACCACCTGGATGTAAACTAATTTGACCTCTATCAACTTTACCTTTGCTCATAAATTGTCCATCTACGTAATACATCACTTCATCGCTATCAATGTTGCTATGTGCATACGGAGCTGGAATACTTTGTGGATGATAATCATATTTACGTGGACAAAAAGAGCAAATAACAAACCCGCGTGCAGCAAATGTTTGATGCACTGGAGGTGGTTGATGAATTCTTCCTGTAATGGGTTCAAAATTATGTATACTTAATGCATAAGGGTAATGAAATCCATCCCAACCAATTAAATCGAAGGGATGATATTTATATACATAAGGATAAATAATATTTTCTTTTTTTATTAACAACTTAAATTCTCCTTCTTCATCATATGTAGGTAAGTCGGCAGGTACTTTTATATCTCTTTCACAATACGGTGAATGCTCTAACAATTGACCCAATTCATTTCTATATCGTTTAGGATAAACAACAGGACTAAAAGATTCAATAATATACAAACGGTTATCCTCTGCGTTAAAGTCAATTTGATAAATTGTTCCTCTCGGAATTACCACATAATCTCCATATTCAAAATCAATTTGCCCATACATTGTTTTAACAGTACCACTGCCTTTATGAATAAATAAAACTTCATCGGCATCTACATTTTTATAGAAATAATCGGTAATTGAGTGCTGAGGAGCCGCAATGGTAATTTGCACATCGCTATTCATTAACATCGGCACACGAGCAGCCAAAAAATCGCTTTGAGGTTGCACTTGAAAACCTTTAAAACTTCTAGGCAACATATGTTTTTTAAAAGCAGGCTTGGGAGCTACAGAATATGGTTCACCCACATTTATAATAGCAGTTGGCTGATGTATATGATATAAAGTAGAATAAATGTTAGAAAACCCTTCGGTAGAAAATAGCTCCTCTTTATACAACGCTCCATTTGGTTGCCTAAATTGTATATGACGTTTATGAGGTATTTTACCCGCTTTCTGATAATGTGGCATATCAATCTTTTAACATCAAATGTAAGGTTTAATTTAGTTTGATGCAATGTGTTGGTTGTATTAATCTTTTTTTGATGTTCAATTTACATTTTCTATACCGAAAAAGGATTTTAATGGGTTTAGCTTTAGTAGTAATTGAATGGAAAGTGCTTTGCAAATCTTGTCACGCTATTTGTTAAAAAAATCGTTTTAAATTAACTTCGTTTTCTTAAATCTCATCCAGCAAAGTTTCGAGAAAATGGTAAGATTATCAGTTCTACTATGATTGTAATTGGCGGTATGGACCAATTTTTTATGAGTTTTAAACTACCCCGACCTTTTTCTTTCGAAAAAGCTCACCCCTTCAACATTTGAAGGGGAATTAGTCCGGCTTACCTTATATAATAATACGAAAATGGGCTTTACTATTTAAAGCAAAGCCCATCAAAAGTAATGCTCAAAATTTCAGGATTTATTCAATAGTAATTTCATAAGGCATGCGCATTTGAACGCCTTCCATATCTATCATTTCTTTAATTTGTTTGTAATAAGTGTAATAGCTACCTAATTCTTCTTTTATTAGGTTTTGCTTGGTTTGTCCTTGTAAGTCTTTCATCAACTTAGTAAATGGGTCTTCACTGGCAGGATAATTAGAAATTTTATAAGATTCTAAATCAGCTAACTCGGCAGCTTTTTCAATGGCTTTGTCTAAATCTCCAATTTCATCAACCAAACCTAATTGCTTGGCTTTTATACCTGACCAAACTCTGCCTTGAGCAACCTCATGCACGGCTTCAACAGTCATATTTCGTCCATTGGCAACCCGGTTTAAAAAAGTATCATAAATATCATCTACACTTTGCTGAATAATGGCTCTTTCGGCTGGATTAACGGCTCGGTTAGGGCTAGCTAAATCGGCATATTCTGTAGTTTTAGCAGTATCGAAAGTAATTCCTAGTTTGTTATTGAAAAAGCCTTTCATATTGGGCAATAATCCAAATACGCCAATAGAGCCGGTTATGGTATTTTCTTCTGCAAAAATATAATCTGAATTACAAGCGATATAATAACCGCCTGAGGCTGCCACATCACCCATAGAAACTACTAGGGGCAAGCCTTCGGCTTTAGCCATTTCCATTTCATTCCAAATCACCTCCGATGCTAAGGCACTTCCACCACCCGAGTTAACTCTTAAAACAATGGCTTTAATATTATCTTTTTCTCTTATCTTTCTAATAACTTTCTCATAATCGTATGAACCGATGCTGCCATTTTTACCCGGTCCGTCAACAATACCACCATAGGCATACACTACTGCAATTTTATCTTTACCAGTGCCTTTTTTAGTTTTTTTAGCGGCATTTGCGGCATAAGCACTCAAACTTTTGGTGTTCAGTTTATCATCTTCTTCTAAGCCTAATCGTTCTTTTAAAATACTAAGTGCTTCATTTTTGTAGGTTAATTTATCTACTAATTTATAAGTTAAGGCATCTTCTGCTCTTCGTACTTTTAAGTCATTGGCAATATTATTTAAGTTATCAACACTCATCCCTCTTTGTTCTGAAATACCGTTTAAAAATATTTCGTAGAAATCACTTAAAAATTCTTTGATTTGCATACGGTTTTCTTCACTCATTTTTGTAAGAGTAAAAGGTTCAACAGCACTTTTAAAACCACCAACTCTAAAAACCTGAGGTTCAATTTCCAACTTATCTAATGCGCCTTTAAAAAACATCATTTCCGTTCCAAAGCCACGCATATCTATCAAACCTTTTGGGTTTAGCATAATAGAATCGGCAACAGAAGCTAAATAATAGGCTTGTTGGCTGTACAATTCACCATAAGTATATATAAATTTTCCACTTTCTTTAAAGTTGAGTAATTCATTTCGGATAGCTTCAACAGTTGCAAAACCACTGGGTATTGATTTGAGTTCCATAAAAATACCATTTACATTTTCATCTTCTTTGGCGGCAGCAATACCGGCTAATAAATCATTTAAACCATCTTTTTTTTCCGGTTGAAAGCTTATCGGATCAAAATCTCCAAAAGGCGATTTGTCAGCTTTTTCAACAATAGTGTTGCCAAAAGTAGCGTAAATAACACTATTAGGTTTTACAGCATCTTTACCTCCACTAAAGGCACTGGCTATAGCACCAATTATAAAAAGTGCTACCATTAGAATTCCAAAAAAAGTGAATAGCCCAACAATAGTAGCTAAAACATACTTTAAAAATTTCATGTATTAATTGTTTGTTTTTGTGTTTAACCAATTTGTTTTAAATAGTAATATTAAAATTTAGAATTCAATTTAGCAAGTGAAGTTGAAATTCAAACTAACTATACTTTTTATTTGTTGTTGTTCTAAACCGAATTTACAAGGTAATGAAATAATCAATTTGCCACAAATTTAAAATTATTAAATAATATTCAAATAACCGAAAATTAAACAATTTAATTCCGTTGCTTTAAAAATAATCTCAAAAAGCATACAGAATATAATTATTTTTGTGCCAATGGCAGATTTATATTTATTGAATGGTAGCAATATTGGAGACAGACTTCAAAATTTAAAACTTGCTATTAGTTTATTAAGCGATTTTTTTGGCTTACCAAAAAAAGTATCGGAAATTTATGAGACCCAAGCCTGGGGAAGAGAAAATCTGCAAAATTTTTATAATCAGGCAGTTTGTTTTTCGACTAATTATCAACCTCTCGAACTTTTAGAAATTGTAAAAAAAATAGAAAAACAAATTGGGAGTGAACACGAAGAACGTTGGGCTGCACGTATGATAGATATCGATATTATTTTTATTGATGACCTAATATTTAAATCTGATCGTTTACATATTCCACATAAATTAATGCATTTACGAAATTTCGTGTTATACCCATTGTCTGAAATTGCTCCCGATTATATACATCCTCAATTTGAACTTAGTGTACAACAATTGTTAAAAAATTCAACAGATAATTTATTGGTAGAAAAACTAACAGCAGCTAATGAAATATAAGTTTATAACTGTAGAAGGAAATATTGGAGCAGGTAAAACTTCATTAGCAAAACTATTGGGACAGCATTTCGATGCTAAGTTAATACTGGAAACTTTTGCAGAAAACCCCTTTTTGCCTAAATTTTTTGAAGATGCAAAACGATATGCTTTTTCTGCAGAACTCTTTTTTTTAGCAGACCGTTACCAGCAACTACATGAGCAGCTTAAAGAGTTTAACTTGTTTAATCAACGAACAATTTCAGATTATGTTTTTGTAAAATCATTGCTTTATTCGCGTGTAAATTTAACAGATGATGAGTTTAAACTCTTTCAGCGCATTTTTAGTATCATGTACCCCAATTTACCCGAACCTGATTTATTGGTATATATTCATTCTTCTGTTAATCGTATTATAAAAAATATTAGAAAGAGAGGCAGAAATTTTGAACAATCGGTTAGTGAATCGTATTTACTTAAAATTCAACAGGCTTATTTCAATTATTTTAAGCAAAAACCCAATTTAAAAATTTTGATTTTACAGGCAGATGATATTGATTTTGTCAACAATCCAGCAGATTTTGATAAAATCGTAAATCTAATCGAAAAAGAATATTCACCAGGTCTTCATACCATCAAACTATAAGCCTTAGTTTTATTACTCATAAATTCAATATTAAATATAGTAACAATACAATGTAATTTTGAAATTCAATCATTTCTTAGAATATTTGTGTTTTAAATTAATATGATTTGGATTTAAACACTAAAATGGAGTGATTTTTGTAGATTATTTTTAAGAAAAATACCTTCAAAAGAAGATTTTACAATGCATTGACTGTCAATGATAATTATATATTTTTTAAACTTTATTTAATTTTTAAATTTATTATTTATATTTTTTTCATAAAACTTTTGCAAATCAAGCATATTTTAAAATCAAAACTTTTTTTAATTCTAAAAAATATCGATCTTTACGCGATATTAAAAAAAACTTACAAAACTTAAACTATATCAAACTGCTATTAAAATTTAAAAAATTAAAATAATTACATTATGTTGAATACTTACAAATTACTAAAGCAAACAAAACTTTTGTTTGTTTGTGCTATTTGTTGGTCGTTTTTTTTAACCACCAATGCACAAACAGTAACCTGCCCTGCCAATTTAGACTTGGGTCTTTTTGATTGCAATACCATTCAAGATGTACCTATCCAAGTAAACTCATTAGATGATGCAACGGCTATTTATGGTATTGAAATTGCAGGTGCCTTAACTGAAACTGGTGTTACTACTATTGATTCTGATGTTGTATTTTATTGCGAATCAGATGCAAGAGAGGTAACCAGAGAAGTTATCGTTTACAATGATGCCGACTTTAACTTTCAATATACACCAGGAGAGGAAGTTTCTATTTGTACTTTTACTATCTCAACGGAGCCAGATACAACCGCACCTGAATTTACTGCACCAGGCGATATCAGTACCACTTGCGCAATGGGAACTGAGCCTGAAATAACTGGATTTCCAGATATTACGCCAAATGATGGTTGCCCTGACTTAACGTTTGATAATGTAAACAAATCTGACGCACCGCCTACTCAAGGTGCTTGTGCTGGAGAGAAAATTTTTGTTAGATCGTGGACAGCTACAGACCCTTGTGGTAATGCCAATGACCCGCAAACTCAAACCATTACAATTTTAGATGAGACCGGTCCAGAGTTTACCGTGCCTGATGACATTACTATTCCATGTGAATCCGATCCAAATGATACCACGTTAACTGGAGACGTAACGGATGGATTTGATGAATGTGAAGATGCAGCAGTTATGGTTCAAGGTAGAATTGTGACCGATCTTACAATGGAAAACACTCCTTGCCCCGGCTCTACAACTTACACCAAAAGATGGGGTGCGGTTGATGGTTGTGGAAATGCAACTACTAAAGATCAACTCATAATAGTTGAATGTCCTGCAGACTGCTCTAACCAAGATATTTGTGAAGGTGATATTCTTGCTGATCCACTTCCAGGAGAATGCGAATGCCAAATTGTTGAAGAACAAGTTTTAGGTTGTACCGACCCAGAGGCAGATAACTTTAATGCTAATGCTAATTGTGATGATAATTCCTGCGAATTTGGCGTATTTGATTTAGCGTTAATAAAAGTGCTCGCTTCCACCGGGCCATTTAGTCCAGGCGGCGATGTTACTTTTACCATTACTGTTTTTAACCAAGGAACTATTGTTGCTCAAAATATAGAAATTACCGATTATATACCTGCCGGTTTAATTTTAAATGATGCCAATTGGGCAGACCAAGGGGATGGATCAGCTACAACTACAATAGCGGGACCACTCGCAACTGGTTCAGACGAAAGTGTTGATATAACATTTACGATTCCAGCAGATGCTGCTCCAGGCTCGTTTGAGAATTTCGCAGAAATATCTGCTGCCGAAGATGAAGACGGAAATCCAGGAGACGATATTGACTCAACACCAGATAATGACCCAGATAATGATACTAATGTAGATGATGTTACCAATAATACGGATGGTGACGAAGATGATCACGACGGTGCTATATTTGAAATAGCTTGTATAGATGGTTGCACCGATCCTACAGCTTGTAATTTTGATGCAACAGCCACTTGTGATGATGATAGTTGTATGGCAGTGCCAACGTGTAACGACGATCCGTGTGTTGGCGATATTACTACGCTAAGTGCAAATGGATGTACTTGTGATTTAGTAGAACCTCAAGTTTCAGGTTGTACCGATTCTGAAGCTATAAATTATGACCCAAATGCAAATTGTGACGATGGAAGTTGTGTAGCAGTAATATTTGATTTAGCACTTATTAAAGTTTTGGCTTCAAGTGGGCCTTTTGCACCCGGCGACGATATAACATTTACCATAACGGTATTTAATCAAGGTAATGTTGCTGCCCAAAATATTGAAATTACCGATTATTCTCCTGCAGGTTTAATTTTAAATGATGCAGCATGGACAGACCAAGGCGATGGCACTGCAACAACTACTATTGCTGGTCCACTTGCTCCTGGTGCGGATGAAAGTGTAGATATAACCTTTACTATACCTACCGATGCTGGACCTGGTTCGTTTGAAAATTTTGCGGAAATTTCTTCGGCTGAAGATGAAGACGGAAATCCAGGAGAAGATATCGATTCCACACCTGATAACGATCCTACTAATGATAATAATACAGATGATGTGACCGACAATACAAATGATGATGAAGATGATCACGACGGTGCTATATTCGAAATAGCTTGTATTGATGGTTGTACCAATCCAACTGCTTGCAACTTTAATGCAGCAGCCACTTGTGATGATGGAACCTGTATGCCGATACCAACTTGTAATACAGATCCTTGTATAGGTAATATAACAACATTAAGTGCAGACGGCTGTTCTTGCGATGTTGTAACCCCTCAGGTTTTAGGTTGTACCGATCCAACTGCTTGCAACTATAATGCTGATGCCAATTGTGAAGATGATTCATGTTTACCAGTTCCAGAGTGTAACACTAACCCTTGTTGGGGTGATATAACTAAACTAGAAGGTTGTGACTGCGTAGTAGTTGAACCACAGAATTTAGGTTGTAACGATCCGCTTGCCGATAATTACGATGCCAATGCCAATTGTAATGATGGTTCGTGTACGTATCCAAGTCCTTGCCCTCCTAAAATGAGAGTATGCACAGCTCCTCAAACACCAATTGAAATTTGCTTACCTTGTATTTTAAGCGGTGAGTTAGATGCTGAAATTACCGAGGTTGATGCCTTGTTTGATCAATGTGAAATTACTGACTTAGACGATGAAAATGTAGCTTGTTTTACCTATACGCCTTTACCCTTGGCTGAAAGCCCAAGTGAAGTGGTGGTAGAATATTGTACTCCAAGAACCGGACAATGCTGGACAATTTTGGTCATCGTTGATATAGATCCTAACTGTGGCGATGGAATAACACCTTGCCCTCAAGTATTAAATTTATGTACTACACCAACTGTTGATTTTGCTTCTGCTGCTCCATTAAACATATGTATTGATTGCATTGAGGATGGAAGTTACGGCGCTGAGATAGTAGATGTAGAGTCTCTATTCTTCTGCTCAATTGAAGACTTAGATGATAGTAATCAAGCATGCTTCACATACTTACCTGTACCTTTAATGGAATTGTACAGTCCAGAGCAGTTAACTGTAGTTTACTGTATTCCAGGCACCAATGATTGTATGAGCACAATTGTAAATATTGACATTGTAGATGATTGCAGTGGTGGTGTAGTTGATCCTCCTAATCCCCCGGTTTGCAATGTGAACGGCGGAACCTTAACAGGCGGACCATTTAATTTTTGCGTTGGCGACGGTACGCCAGATTATGCTACTGGCGTAAGTGTGGCTGGTAATTCAGGTGGTTTTTCTGCTTGGGTAATTACCGATGATCAAAATAATGTTTTAGGCTTACCAGGTTCTCTTTCTGATGTTGATTTTAATGGTGCAGGTTCAGGTACTTGTTTAATTTGGAATATTAGTTACAATAACGTAACAGGACTATCCCAAGGTGCCAATGCCGATAATTTTGAAGGCTGTTACGACTTGTCTAATCCAATTATGGTTAACAGAATCGAATGTACTCCTGACATTATACCTGTTACTCCGGCTACTATTGCTGGTGGTCCATTCCAATTTTGTGTTGGAGACGGCATACCAGACAACGTATCGGGTATTACCGCAAGTGGAGGTTCAGGATCGAATTCTGCTTGGGTCATAACTGATGATCAATTAAATATATTAGGCTTGCCTCCAATGCCAGGTGTAGTAGATTTTGATGGTGCGGGTGTAGGTACTTGTTTAATATGGTATATTAGTTTTGATGATCTTTCTGGCGCTGAAGTAGGTATGAATGCGGCTAATTTATCTGGTAACTTTGCTTTGTCTAATTCAATTACTGTACTCAGAGAATCTTGTGCACCTGCTTGTGCGGCTTCACCTGCTACACTTGCCGGTGGTCCGTTTACTTTCTGTGTAGATGATGGTACTGCCGACTTCGTTTCGGGCATTACGGTAAGTGGAGGTTCCGGTACTAATTCTGCATGGGTAATTACCGATGATCAATTAAACATATTAGGCTTACCTCCAATGCCTGGTGTAGTAGATTTTGATGGTGCTGGTATTGGCACTTGTTTAATATGGTATGTAAACTATGATGATCTTTCTGGTGCTGAAGTAGGTTTAAATGCCGCAGATTTATCAGGATGTTTTGCGCTTTCTAATTCTATTACGGTCGAAAGAGAACCTTGTACACCTGCCTGTTCAGCTTCACCTGCTACACTTTCTGGAGGACCATTTACTTTCTGTGTAGATGATGGTACTGCCGACTTCGTTTCGGGCATTACGGTAAGTGGAGGTTCCGGTACTAATTCTACATGGGTAATAACCGATGATCAATTAAACATTTTAGGCTTACCTCCAATGCCAGGTGTAGTAGATTTTGATGGTGCTGGTATTGGTACCTGTTTAATTTGGTATGTAAACTTCGATGATATTGAAGGAGCTGAAGTAGGTTTAAATGCCGCAGATTTATCAGGATGTTTTGCGCTTTCTAATTCTATTACTGTAGAAAGAGAACCTTGTGCACCTGCGTGTGCGGTTACGCCTTCTACACTATCTGGTGGTCCGTTTACTTTCTGCGTAGGCGATGATACTGCCGACTTTGTTTCTGGCATTACCGCAAGTGGAGGTTCAGGATCAAATGCCGCATGGGTAATTACTGATGATCAATTAAACATTTTAGGCTTACCCCCAATGCCTGGTGTAGTAGATTTTGATGGCGCGGGTGTTGGCACTTGTTTAATATGGTATGTAAACTTCGATGATCTTTCTGGTGCCGAAGTAGGTTTAAATGCAGCAGATTTATCAGGCTGTTTTGCGCTTTCTAATTCTATTACGGTGCTTAGAGAAGCATGTGCACCACCACCGCCACCAGTTACAGATTGTGCAACAAACTTACAAACTTGCTCTCCAGCCTTTACTCAAGCAACACCCGATCCTTCAGTTGAGATATGTATCCCTTGTATAATTGATGGTAGTTTCGATGGAACTATAGTAGATGTAAATAGTTTGTTTGAATGCGGTATTGATGATTTAGATGATGATAAGCCAGGTTGTTTCTCTTACAAACCACTTCCATTATTGCAAAATTATAGTCCGGATATTGTAACGGTTGAATACTGCGACCCTGCTAATAATTGCAATGTAGTGCAAATTATTGTAGATATTTTAGAAGTTGGCTGCGACGGTGGCGGACAGGCTGCTGTTGACCAAAGTGGGCAACCAGTTAATATTGTACAACCTATAAATGTTTTAGAGCAAGAATTATTAATTGAAAGCCAAAACCCTAGCGATAAGACCTTGGCTTTAGATAATAATCCTCACATTTTCCCTGTACCAAGTTCGGGTGTGATTTACGTTACCGTGAGTGAAGAAATGAAAGGATCAGATATTAAGATTTATAACACGAATGGTCAATTGGTTCAGGTTGAAGCAATTAATCATGAAAATGAAAAGTCTTCTGTGTACATTTTCGATATCAGAAATTTTGATAATGGTGTATATTACCTCGTAGCTGAAAAAGGAGATAATATTCAAACCAGCCAATTTATTAAACAATAAAACAAGTTTTTAAATTATTGAAAAGCCGGTAACAATAAAAGTTGCCGGCTTTTTTGTTATATATGTTTAACGAGTTTATGAAAGTGGTTGATACTTTCCTGTTTTCGTGTGCCTTCGTTTGTTATTTTTTTACGAAGAACCGACGTTTTTAAACTAGCCCCGATTGCAGCGGTTATGCTGCCTGAAGCGCATGATTTTGCAGCCTGGCCGCAGCATTTGAGCGGAAAGCGGGACGGGTGTTCTTATGATGCTATTAAGTTTCGCTTCAAAAAAACAATGTAAAAGTGTCAACTAATTTGCTGTTTGGATAAACTTGTCGTTTGTTTTGTCTAATTTTTAATAGAATACTGAAAGATAATAATGAGAATCATATATTGTGATAGCGTATTTGATCAAAAAATAATTGAGCCCGATTATGAAGAAGAAAAAAGTGCTGCCGTTAAAGCTGGTTTCGACTTTTCTTTGATCAGCTTTGAAGAGTTAATAGATGATGATATAGCATTGGCTTTGAAATTTGTAACAGAAACTAAAGATAAGGAATTCGGAATTTATAGAGGATGGATGCTTACACTACTACAATACGAAAATCTATATAGTGGACTTCTAACAAAGAACATTGAATTAATAAATTCTCCTACTGAATATAAACATTGTCACTATTTACCGGATTCTTATGAAAAAAAATCACTATAAAACAAAGCCGGTTTTTTAAGTTTAGCCCGTCAAATTTGGCTATCTTTGTGCATTAAATATCTTTAAATCCATTTGATATCCATAAAAATTGAATGAATAGATTTTTGTTAAACGCAGGCATACTAAACTGTATGATAAGTGTTATACTAGGTGCTTTTGCCGCACATAGCTTACAGAATTTAATAGATGCTAAAGCCATATCCACTTTTCAAATTGGCGTACGATATCAGTTTTATCATGGTTTGGCTCTGTTATTTTGTGCTTTATATTATAAAATAGAGACCAGAAGATTTATCAAAACTGCTGGATGTCTTTTTTTAATTGGCATTCTATTATTTTCAGGTTCGCTATATTTATTAGCTTTTAATAGAGTAGCTAATTTACCGAGCGGTTTAATTGGTCCATTAACGCCTATTGGAGGCGTACTATTTATTGCAGGTTGGTTATGGCTCTTAATTAATAATTTAAAAAATAAATAATATGAATAATAATTATACTATATTTAAAGAAAAGATGAGCAAAATTGCGGATATTAATTTTGCGACCTCTGTATTAAATTGGGATCAAGAAGTAAACTTACCGCCAAACGCTGCCAAAATCCGGTCGAAACAATTGGCAACCTTAAGTGGTTTAGCACACGAGCAGTTTACCAATAATGAAATGGGCGATTTATTGGAAGACCTCAGTGCAAAAAATGGCTTAAGCGAAAGAGAACGAGCCAATGTAACTGAAGCGAAGAAGACGTATATAAAATATAAGAAAAAACCCAATGCTTTTGTAGTAAAACTATCTGAGTCGGTTTCAAAAGCCTATTTTGCATGGCATAAAGCCAAAGAAAGCAATGATTTTTCAATTTTTGAACCGGCTTTAAATAAGTTAGTGGACTTAAAATTGGAGGAGGCAGAATTGATTGGCTTTGATGATCATCCTTATGATGCTTTGTTAGATGAATTTGAACCCAATGCGAAAACCAAAGATTTAGATGTACTATTTAAAGATGTAAAAAATCAATTAGTTGACTTTGTACAAATATTGGCTAAGCAACAACAAGTAGAAGACAAGTGGTTGTATTATAATTATGATAAAGATAAGCAATGGAATTTTGGTATTGACTTGCTTAAACAAATGGGCTACGATTTCAATTCTGGTAGACAAGATCTTTCTCCGCATCCTTTTACTACAAGTTTTGGTGCTAGTGATGTACGGGTAACTACCCGCATTAATGAAAACGATTTTAATGAAATGACCTGGAGTTGTATACACGAAGGCGGGCATGCGTTGTATGAACAGGGTTTGTTAATAGAAGATTATGGTTTACCCACAGGAAACGCTATTTCTCTGGGCATCCACGAATCCCAATCCCGATTATGGGAAAACAATGTTGGCAGATCCTTAGCTTATTGGAAAGCCAACTATCATAATTTGCAAAACTTATTTGGTGAAAATTTAAAGGGTATTAGCGTAGAAGATTTCTACAAATCCATAAACAAAGTACAGCCTTCTTTAATTAGAACGAATGCTGATGAGTTGACCTATCATTTTCATATTTTAATCAGATACGAAATAGAGAAAGAATTAATTGAAGGCAATATTGCAGTAGGTGAACTACCCGAAGTTTGGAATGCTAAATACAAAGACTATTTAAATATTGAAGTGCCTGACCATGCCCAAGGGGTTTTACAAGATATTCATTGGTCGCATGGGGCTTTTGGTTATTTCCCTACTTACTCATTGGGTAGCTTTTATGCCGTACAGTTTTTTGATAAAGCCAAACAAGATATTCCTGGTTTAGAATCGCAAATTGAACAAGGTAATCTATTAGAACTGTTAGCTTGGTTACGTACCAATATTCATCAATATGGCAAAATGTATAGTGCCGATGAACTATGTAAAAAGGTAACCGGTAAATCTTTAGATTTCAGTCATTTTATGGATTATGCCAAAAATAAATATGCTGGTATTTATAATTTGTAAATATTATATTGTTAACAAAATAATACCCTAAACCCAACTTATTATTTTGTAAAACTTTAACTTGCATAAGTTGTAAATGGGTATAAAACACGACATTATAATCGGCGATAGCAGGCAGATGGATTTTCTTGCAAACGAGTCTGTGCATTTGGCTATTACTTCCCCACCCTATTGGCAACTTAAAGATTATGGATCAGAAAATCAAATCGGCTATCATCAAAGTTATGAAGCGTATATCAACAACTTAAATCTCGTTTGGAAAGAATGTTATCGTGTTCTTGAAAATGGATGTAGACTGTGCATCAATATTGGGGATCAATTTGCACGAGCAGTTTATTATGGCAGATATAAGGTCATTCCAATACGAACGGAAATCATTAAGTTTTGCGAAAGTGTTGGGTTCGATTATATGGGAGCGATTATTTGGCAGAAAAAAACTACTACCAATACCACCGGTGGTGCTTCACTAATGGGTAGTTATCCAAATCCGCGTAATGGCATCTTATCTATTGATTATGAGTTTATTTTACTTTTTAAGAAATTGGGAACTCCTAAAAAAGTAAGCAAAGCAATAAAAGCACAATCCAGTATGACCAAGGAGGAATGGAAACAATATTTTCAAGGGCATTGGAATTTTGGTGGCGCCAAACAAGATGGACACATTGCGATGTTTCCAGAAGAATTACCACACCGTTTAATTAAAATGTTTTCTTTTGTTGGTGATACTGTTCTTGATCCTTTTCTTGGAAGTGGAACAACTTCACTTGCTGCTAAAAAATTGAATCGCAACTCGGTTGGTTATGAGATCAATACCGACTTTAAAGTTTTTATAGAGAAAAAGTTGGGTGTTAGACAACCTGAAATTGAGAAACACCAGATTGATTTCCATACACAAAAGATAAATACCAACTTTGAAGCAGCAATTCAAAATCATTCTTATATTTTTAAAGATTTTCACAACTTTGATAAGAAACTAGATCCTAAAAAATTACAGTATGGTTCAAAATTGGATAAAAATGGATCAAAGAAAAAAGAAGAATATTATGCTGTAAAAGAAATAATAAGTACAGAATTAATAAAACTAAATAATGATTCAATTATAAGATTAATTGGTATAAAAGAAAAAAAGGAAGCAAACTACCATGCTATGGAGTTTCTGCAACTTAAAACGAAGGGGCAAAAAGTATTTCTTAAATATGATGAAACTAAACACGATAACGAGGGTAATTTGATGGTCTATTTATATCTGAAAAATAAAACTTTTATAAATGCACATTTGATAAAAAATGGTTTTGCAATGGCAAATACGGATTATGCTTATAAGAATAAAGAAAAATTCAAAAAACTAGAAAGCAGGTATGTATAACCTTATTTATAGTATTTTTAATCATTCGAATATAACCAATTTCCAACAAAATGAAATACACAATCATCATACTAACTTTATTAAGTAGTATTTCCTGTACCAATAAAATAGAGGTCACGTCATCCAACACCAATAATACAAATCAAGATAAAGTCAAGGCGTTTGACAATCAAATATGGTACGCTCATTTAAACTTAGGCAAAGAAATATTACCCTTTCAAATGGAGCTTTCTTATAAGAACAACTATATAATTGAGGCATTGCGTATTATAAATGGAAAAGAAAAAATTGCCATTAAAGAAATTGAACAAAAAGGAGAGCAGCTAAAGTTTAAGTTACCTCTGTTCGATAATGAATTTATCGGAACCTTCAATGGAAAAATGCTACAAGGTGATTGGTATAATTATGCAAAAAGCAGTACGTATAAATTGCCACTTGAAGCAGTACCACAAAATCCAAATAAAAATATAGAAAAACCATCGGCTAATTTTAGTGGAAAATGGAAGGTGATGTTTTCAAACAATACGGATGACGCCTACCCTGCCATAGCCGATTTTTCTCAACAGGATAATCAAATAACCGGCACTTTTTTAACTGAAACTGGCGACTATCGTTTTTTAAGCGGTTGGGTGGAAGGCAACCAATTAAGATTGGCAGCTTTTGATGGAGCCCATGCTTTTTTATTCACCGCATCTTACCAAAATGAACATTTAAACGGACAATTTTATTCTGGTAGTCATTGGCAAGAACCTTGGGAAGCTGAAAGAGATGAAACGTTCACACTTCGAAGTGCCGATGAGTTGACTTATTTAAAAGAAGGCTACGATGAAGTCACCTTTGCTTTTCCAAATGTAAAAGGAGACACCATTTCTTTTCCAAGTACTGCTTATAAAGATAAAGTGGTCATTGTTCAAATTCTCGGAAGTTGGTGCCCCAACTGTATGGACGAAAGCCGTTTGTACGCTAATTTGTACCAACAATACACTAATAAGGGATTAGAAATTATTGGTCTCGCTTTTGAAAGACCGGACGATTTTGAAAAAATACAAGCCATTTTAAAACGATATAAACAGCAAATGGGTTTAGCTTATGACATATTATGGGCAGGCAAAGCCAGTAAGAAAATTGCTGCCGAAAAGTTACCGATGCTTAACCATGTCATGTCTTTTCCAACTTCTATTTTTATTGATAAAAAAGGAACGGTACGAAAAATACACACCGGTTTTTCAGGACCAGCTACCCATGCCTATGCACCTTATGTTGAAGAATTGAATGACTTTCTTCAATTGCTGTTAAATGAATAGTTTTTGAAAAACGACATCATAAATGTAGCCAATGAAATATTGGAAGATGTTGGTTTTGAGGGTATTTCCATGCGAAATATTGCCATAGAGTTGGAGGTAAGTGCGACCGCCTTATATCGACATTTTGCAAATAAAGATGCCATAGTAGAGGAATTGGTGAAAATAGGTTTTCAGCGTTTAATGAAAACTTTAACCACTTCATTAAATGAGCCGAATGCCGAAAAACGGTTAAAAGCCTGTTTAAATGCCTATATTGCTTTTGGTATAAAAGAGTTTAGTTTGTATAGTCTGATGTTTCAAATTGATCATGCCATACATAAAAATGAAACGAAGAAAAATAGAAAATACCGCCAACCTGTCAATCGGTTTATAGAAGACAGAATTGCCGATGTTCTTAAAATTCATAAAAACAGGCGTATTCCTCCTTTAGAATTTTCAAGAACCCTGTGGTGTTTTATGCACGGCTTCATATTGTTGTTGGTCAACCAGCAAATTAAATTCAAAAATGAAGAGGTTAAGCCTTATGTTCAAGGTGTTTTAGATGCTTGGGTAAACCAATTGAAAAGTTAGTAACCTGGCATATAATTATTGTTTTAGAAGCGAAACACTGAAAGAATTTAGAAACGGGCTCCCCGCTATCCGTTCAAATGCTGCGCCAACGCACAAGAGCAAACGCTTCAAGCAGCATAACCACTGCTATCGGGGCTAAACTTCCAACGTCATCACTTTTTATATACATTCTAAATATATAGCCGCCATGTTAATAGTACCTTAATCGATCATCCCATCCGTTAACATACATTATTATTTATTGTTTTAAAAGAAATGTGGTAATTGTTAAATTTGTATTCAAACATATGTATCTCTTTGTAAAGCCAACCTTAAAAATTAAATTATCAACACATAAAATCATTTTTTCAAACCATTAAATTTTTACCATATGCTAAAATTATTAACTACAACATTAAGTCTTTTTCTTTTTTTAACTGGCTTTTCACAAGCAACTATGACGAAAGCACCTTCCGAAATTCAAAAAATTAAAAGTGAGGTGGTAGATAGAGCAATCTTTTTCGACAATCCTGAAATTGCTGCCGGGCAGTTAAGTCCTGATGGCATGAAAGTGAGCTTTATGAAAGAACACGACGGTATTATGAATGTTTGGGTAAAAGCTATTGATGCTAAATTTGAGGAGGCAAAATTGTTAACTGCCAGCGAATCGCCAATTCCAGGATATTTTTGGACCGATGATTCAAAATACATCCTTTATGTAAATGATAATAAAGGAGATGAGAATTTCAACATTTACGCGGTAAACCCCAATGCGGAAGTTTCTGCAGATGAAGTGGCTCCAATATCAAAAAACTTAACCCCTATGGAGGAAGTACGCATATTTATTTATCAGGTTTCCAAAAAGAACCCTGATGAATTGATGGTAGGTATAAACGACAGAGATAAAGCCTGGCACGATTTGTATAAGTTGACTATCTCAACCGGCGAATTAGAAAAATTATTAGAAAATGACAATCGTTACACCGGCTATTATTTCGATTGGGAGGAGAACCTTAGAATGGCAAGCCGAACAGATGAAGATGGCAACAATCAAATATTAAGGCTAGAACCGGATGGTACTTTTGAAGATATCTATTCTACCAATACTAAAGAAACGGCTTATGTTTCTGGTTGGACTAAAGATAATGAACTTTGTTACTTAGTTTCTGACAAAGGCGATGTAAATCTTAGAACGTTATATACGCTTAACCCCAATACTGGTGAAGTTGTAAAAATTGAAAGTGACCCGGAAAACAAAGTTGATTTCGGTAGCTTATTTGTAAACGACAATACACGTGAAATTATAGCTACTTCCTATACTTACGATAAGAGAAAACGGTATTTTAAAGATAAAAAATGGGAGGCAAATTTTAAGTATTTACAAAAAGAGTTTCCTGGTAAAGAAGTTGGGTTTACTAGTTTTACCAAAGATTACAGCAAAATGTTAGTAGTTGCCTATGGTGATAAATATGCATCGGACGTTTATTATTTTGATCCGGCAAGTAAAGAATTAATTCATCAATATACGCCCCGACCGAGATTAAAAGAAATTGAAAAACATTTATCAGCTATGAAACCCATTAGCTATAAAAGTAGCGATGGTTTAGACATACCCGGTTACCTTTCTTTACCGAGCGGTGTTGAAGCTAAAAATTTACCAACTGTAATTTTACCACACGGTGGACCAAAAGGACCAAGAGACACTTGGGGTTACCGAAGCATCGTTCAATTTTTATCGAGCCGGGGATATGCGGTTATGCAGCCTAACTTTAGAGCCAGCGGTGGTTATGGCAAAGCCTTTATGAATGCCGGCGATAAAGAATGGGGCAAGTTAATGCAAGATGATATTACCTGGGGCGTAAAATATTTGATAGATGAAGGTATTACGGATGCAGACCGGGTTGCCATTATGGGTATATCATATGGAGGTTATGCTACCTTGGCAGGTTTAGCTTACACACCAGATTTGTATGCCTGCGGCGTAGATATTGTTGGTCCGAGTAATTTATTTACCCTCATGGAATCGATACCACCTTATTGGGAAGCCGGTAGAATACGATTATATGAAATGGTTGGCGATCCCGAAACTGAGGAAGGTCAAAAGCTGATGCGCGAAGCTAGCCCTTTATTTAGTGCCGACAAAATTTCAAAACCTTTGTTAGTGGTTCAAGGAGCAAACGACCCGAGAGTTAAAAAAGCCGAAGCCGACCAAATTGTAATGGCTTTAAGAGAAAATGGGCATCCTGTTGAATACTTGTTAGCTGAAGATGAAGGGCATGGTTTTAGGAAACCGTTAAACAACATGGCGATGTATGCAAGGGTTGAACAATTTCTATCAAAGCATATTGGAGGGAACCTTCAGAAAGATATGCCAGATGATGTAGCTGAAACCCTGAAAAAATTAACCATTGATATTGCCACAGTAGAGTTAAAAGAAAAAGAAGATATTGCAGTACTATCTGAAATACCAAAGGCAACTTATAATTGGAAAGAAAGTAAAACAGCGTATGACATGCTAATTGAAGTACAAGGTCAAAAAATACCGATGAGTATGACCAGAACAGTTAGTAAAGATGGTGATAATTGGATAGTTAAAGAAGAAAGCAGCAGTGCCATGGGAGCCATTGTTGACGAAACTACCTACGATGCTAATTTTAAAGTGCTCGGCAGATCGGGTGAACAGGGCGGACAAAAGTATTCATTTGATTATGGTGCAGACAATGTAAAAATTAAGGCAATGGGTAAAGATATGGATATTAAATTGGAGGATGGCATTGCCTTTTGTGACGGTGCCGGTTATGATATGATGTTGGCTTCTTTAGATTTAAAAGAGTCTGATAAAATCTCTTATTATGTGGCAGATTTAGCAACTGTAAAAGCGAAACAAGTTGTATTAGAGCATATGGGCACAGAAACTATGGATGATGGCGAAGCATGTACTATTTTTATGATCACTAATCCTGAAAATGAAAGTGAAATGACAAAAATTTGGATTGATCCGGCTAAGAAAGAAGCCGTTAAAATAGAATCTGTTATACCGGCAATGGGTAATGCAAAAATGACTCAAACCCGAAAATAAAGATTCAACAGAATATTAAATTTGAAAGCATAGCAGTATCACAACTGTTATGCTTTTTTTATTGTGTTGTCGTTTTTCTCATCATTCTTAATGCAAAAACATTGCATGCTATATTGCGAACTATACTGCTGGAAGTGTTGATTTTCGAAAATAGAGCTTGGATTTCTCTTATGCTATAAAAGAAACAAAAGATACCGGTTTTATACAGGCTTCTGAAAACATATAGTCATTCAAAATGATGCTACATCAGGAAATTTTATGGCTGAAGAAAGTTGTAGAAATAAATAGATACGTTGAAAAAACAAATACTAATTTTTTGTATTTTCATTTAAATCAGATGACCTATATCACCGCCAATTCAGCTTCTAACTTCGCCTCTTCTTCCAAAAATTCATCATAGGTGCGCATGCGATCTTTAAATCCATCGGGTTTTAATTGAATAACCCGGTTAGCAACGGTTTGTACAAATTGATGATCGTGTGAAGTAAACAACACCGAACCTGGAAAATTTTTCAAGCCATTGTTAAAAGCAGTGATCGACTCCAAATCTAAATGATTAGTCGGTTCATCTAACAACAACACATTACCTTCGGCTAACATCATACGCGATAGCATGCAACGCACTTTTTCACCACCCGACAGTACCCCACATTTTTTCAAACTCTCTTCACCAGAAAAAAGCATTTTACCTAAAAAGCCACGCACATATACTTCTTCTTTATTTTCAGAATAGTTGCGCAACCAATCAATAAGGTTATCGTCGCTTTCAAAATAGCTAGAATTTTCAGATGGCAGATAAGCAGTTGTAATGGTTTGCCCAAAACTGAAAGAACCAGAATCTGCTTCAATTTCGCCCATCAAAATTTGAAATAAAGCCGTAATTGCCAAACTATTATCGCTCAAAAAAGCAATTTTATCACCTTTGTTCATTTCAAAAGTTAAATCAGTAAACAACGGATTACCATCTAAACTTTTGCTTAAATTATTCAATTCTAAAATTTGATTACCCGCTTCTCTTTTTTGATTAAAAATAATAGCCGGATACTTTCGGTTAGAAGGTCTAATATCTTCTACTTTAATTTTAGCCAACATTTTTTTCTTGCTGGTTGCTTGTCGCGATTTTGAAGCATTCGCACTAAAGCGATCTATAAAGGCTTGTAGCTCCTTTTTCTTGTCTTCGGCTTTTTTGTTAGCAGAAGAACGTTGCCGTAAAGCTAACTGACTGCTTTCATACCAAAAACTATAGTTACCGGTATACAAGGTAATTTTACCATAATCAATATCGGCAACGTGGGTACAAACGGTGTCTAAAAAGTGCCTATCGTGCGAAACCACAATGACCGTGTTTTTAAAATCCAGCAAAAAATCTTCTAACCAAGTAATCGATTTAATATCCAAATCGTTGGTTGGCTCATCTAAAATCAATAAATCGGGATTGCCAAATAAAGCTTGCGTTAGCAATACGCGTACTTTTTGAGTCGGGTCTAAATCTTTCATCAACTTTTCGTGTAAGGACTCGTGAATTTGAATACCACTTAACATCGCCGCAGCTTCCGGTTCGGCATTCCAACCATCCATTTCTGCAAATTCGGCTTCTAACTCTGAGGCTTTTATACCATCCGCTTCCGAAAAATCGGGTTTGGCATAAATAGCATCTTTCTCGGTCATCACTTCCCACAACTTTTTGTGTCCCATCATAACGGTATCAATTACTCTAACCTCATCATACTCGTAGTGATTTTGCTTTAACACTGCCATGCGTTTACCGGGCTCTAAAGCTACACTTCCGCTATTCGGATCGATTTCACCTGATAAAATTTTTAGAAAGGTAGATTTTCCGGCTCCATTTGCACCAATTACCCCATAGCAATTGCCTTCTTTAAAAGTAACATTTACTTCATCAAATAAAATGCGCTTGCCGTATTGTAGTGAAACATTATTTGTTGTAATCATGTATAAATTCTGCGATTTGAGGCGGCAAAGGTACTAAGTTTATGGGCAAGTTTCAAGTTAAATTGTTATCTGATTTATTCATGAACAAAAATTTCATACTATACTTATCTTATTAACTCAAGTTTCGGTAGAAGTTTTTGATTCATAAAAGTTGACAAGTTTATCTAAACCATAAAGTACTGACACTTTTGCATTGATTTTTTTTGAAGCGAAACTTTGTAGCATTATAATAACCTTGGTCCCGCTTTCCGCTCAAATGCTGCGCCAACGCTTCAAAATCTTGCGCTTCAGGCAGCATAACCGCTGCAATCGGGGCTAGTTTAAAAACTTCGGTGCTGCGTTGAAAGAAAAAAACAGTGACAATTCTAAACAAGCAAGTATCAACCACTTTGATAAACTTGTCACATTAAATCAACTAACTTAAAATTATAAAGCAATAAATCATACAAGTGAACCTGATCACATGTTGTAGCAAAATTGCCTTACTCCTACTTTAGCAGATACAATAGAACAGGTTCCATTGGAACAGCATTTATTTTATTACCAAAACCTTAAGTTATTAGTTATTGATTTTAGATTCTAACCGCAAAACGCCCATTGGAAGCAAATAATTGAATGCCTCCAATACTCATTAACAATAAGGCTAAAACAATTAAGCCCCACTGCGATAAGGTTGGTATAGCGGGATTGGAAACAAATTCAAAATCATTATTGCCTTCATCGTTTCCATCTAATTCAAAATTGATTGGCTCTGTTGAACCGGTTTCCGCATAACACGCCGGCACTTCACTCGGATCAAAAAATGCTGCCGTATAAGTTCCACAAGGAAAAGGTCCTCCCGGAACGGAGAACGTTCCATCTGCTGCTGTAACTACATTAATGATGGTATTGTCTGGCGCAATAATGGAAATGGTTATTCCACTCACATCACATCCTTCATCAGGTACAGTAATGGCTCCTGTAATTTCTTCCTCACAAGGTCCACAATCTTCTCTAAGTACTTCTATTGAATTAGATAACGCAAAGCATCCGGTTAAATCGGCTGCATTCATGCCAACTTCTGCTCCGGCAATATCATCAAAAGTAACATACCATATTAAGCAGGTTCCAAAACCGGCTCCATCAAAATCTACCTCGCCGGGCATACCTGGTAAACCGAGAATATTTAATTGATCATCTGTAATTACCCAAGCTGAATTCGCGCCACTTCCACCAGAAACTGTAATACCAGAAACAAAGTCAGGCGAACCATCGCCCACACAAAATTGGAACGGACCACCGGCAATTGTGGCAGCTGAAGCGGTACATGGGTCTGTACAATCTTCCCTAATTACCTCAATAGAATTGGAAAGTGCAAAGCACCCGCTTAAATTGGCTGCATTCATGCCAACTTCTGCTCCGGTAATATCTTCGAAAGTAAGGTACCATATTAAGCAGGTTCCAAAACCGGCTCCATCAAAATCAACTTCACCCGGCATGCCCGGTAAACCTAAAATATTTAATGCATCATCTGTAATAACCCAAGCAGTATTTGCTCCAGTTCCTCCTGTAACAGTAATACCAGAGACAAAATCTGGAATACCATCGCCTACACAGAATGAAAAGGGACCACCAGCAATGGTTGCAGCAACTGGTAAAACAGTAATACAAGAACCATCATCACAATCTGCATTAGGGTCATATTCGCAAAAAGCAGCATCAGTACAACCATTGATACCTGTTGGTGGACTGGTAATACAAGAACAAGTTGTACTATCCCAAGATTCTAAACCATTAGTACAATCGCCATCATTACAACCAGGATCTTGATTTAGAGTTACACAACTGCTACCATCATCACAGTTGGCTGCAGGATTATATTCACAAAAAGCAACATCGGTACAACCATTTACCGGCGTGGTTTCGTTAATACAAGCGCAAGTTGTGGCATCCCAAGTACCACCAAATGGACCTGCTGCACAATCGGTATTACAAGTATCATCATATGGCATACAAGAACCATCATCTTCATCGGCAGTGATATCGTAATTAGGGGCACAAGGATCAGTACAACCAGGATTACAAGGAGGTGCAGCGCAAGAACCGTCATCAACACATGCCGCCGCATCAAAGTTACAAGCGGTAGCATCGGTACAACCCATTACCGGATTACAAGGATCGGCACAAGCGGCATTACCAGCATCACAAGAACCATCATCACAATTTGCTGTAGCACTATAGTTACACGCCGTTGCATCGGTACAACCTAAAACCTGTGGTGTATCCACTATACAAGCACAAGCATCATTCGGATCAATAATTTCTATATCGCCCATACAAGGATCGATGTTGCAAGTTGGAACGGATAAACAATTACCATCATCACAATTTGCTGATGCATTATAATTACACGCCGTTGCATCGGTACAACCTAAAACCTGAGGTGTATCAACTATACAAACACAAGCATCATTCGGATTGACAATTTCTACATCTCCCGCACAAGGATCGGTGTTACAAGTTGGCTGTGGTATGCACGAGCCATCGTCTTCGGTTGCTGCCGGATTAAAGTTGCATGCAGTCATATCGGTACAACCTTGCACTCCACAAGATTGACATGCTGCGCCAGTATAATTAATCGTAATTTCATCTGACAGGGTAACACCTGTAAATATATCAGTTGTTGTAATGGTTACAACTACAGTTGAACCATCACATAAATTAGGATCTAAATTAGCCCATTCAAATGTATAAGGATTATCTGAGGTGGTTAAAATGCCGGCATAGCAATTACCACCGAGAGCAGGGTCAGGACCGGTTAATTGTCCTCCAGCTGCACCTGTTGCAGTATTTGCCACAAAAACAGGAGCTCCTCCATTAACAGTATAATATAATTCATTACTCAACTCAGAGGCGATGCCTGTAGATATATCATCATAAGGCAAACAATTCGCTAATCTACTTAAGCCTTCTACATATAAATCTACATCTTCGCCACAGTTAGCTGTTATAGGTCCATTTGAGCCAGTAGCAAATTCATTAATAATTGCAGAAGTTAAGGGTGCTCCATTTGCTGGAAATTCGTTGTTTATATCTATTTCAATTGTGCCGAGATCTATTGAGATAAATTCATTAGCACTTAATTCTGAATAGACGGAAGCTAAAGCAGAATCAAACATCATGTTATCGGTTACGAACAATACTGCCTCAACCTCCAATAATGCACCATCGCAAGCTTCGAAGCCTTCACCCGGACCAATCGGTATAGTTCCTATATTGATGGTTCCCGATCCGCAAAAGCTTGTTTGTCCAAAACCGAAGGCGGCACTCCCCACTATATTATAAGGGGCAGGATTTACTACATTACACAATTCCATTCTATTTCCATTAGGTAATAATTGATAAATATACACGACTATACCAGATTGATAAAAAGTAGCTGTACATTCAAATTCACCAAAAGAGATGTTGTCTAAAATTATGGTAGAAGTAGCTACATCAAATGTTGGCGGATCAATTGTTAAAATGGGGGTGCTTGCACAACCCGCATTAATATCACATTGACTAAAAGTGGAAAAACTAAAAAAGGTAAATGGGATAATTAGAGCAATAAAATACATTAATCTTTTCATAAACAATAATTGGATTGATTTAACTTAAATCTCCACAAATATAAATTATTAATTGAAACCAGCATTATGAAATGCTTACATATATCGCCCAATTATTGTCTTATTCTTACTTGTTCTAATTTTTTGTAAGGTTGAATTTGATATTTTAAAATGTGCTTATCTTATATGAAACATATTCAACCAATAATTAATGATTTTTATTTGAAATGCCAATGTAATATACATGTTTTTTTATGTATGTTATGAGTGCAGTTTCGTTTATACAATCACGTTTTTACAAAAATCAATTAACATAAAATTTTAATGTTTGAAATTAAGAACATTCAATGCCATTAATTCTTGTTCCAATTGGGTTGGCGTAACAAAATGAATAGATTCAATTCCTTCTTTTCGGGCAGCTTCCACATTTCGCAAGTTATCATCAATAAAGAGGGTATTGCTGGCTGCAATATTAAACTGTTGTAAACTATATTGATAAATTTCAGGGAATGGTTTTCGCATGTTCACTTTTCCAGAAACTACTATTTCTTCAAATATTTGTAAAAAAGGATATCGTTGTAAAGCAATAGGAAAGGTTTCGGCACTCCAATTTGTTAGTGCAAATAATTGATGTTGATTTTGAGACGCTAAACGTTGAAGCAAGTCTATAGAATCATCAATTAAACCCGTTAACATATCTTCCCATTTATCGTAGTATAATCTAATGAAATGTTCGTATTGAGGAAATTCTTCAATTTTAAGCTTGGTACCTTCTACTAAGCTTCTGCCTGCATCCTGAGCTTCGTTCCATTCCATGGTGCAAATAGTATTTAAAAACCATTCAGCTTTTTCTTTATCTCCATCAAAAGCTTCTACATAAACACGAAGCGGGCTCCAATCTATAAATACGCCACCAAGATCAAAAACAATGGCAGTTATCTTTTTTTCCATAATTCGACCAAAAGTAAACAATCTTGTGTATAAAATAGACAGGGAGCAAAAGATATGAAACCTTATTAGTAACAAAGCCAAGCTAAAGTTTGTAATTGCCTATTAATTTGAGATATTGCTCAACTATATTATGGCATTATCGCTTTCAAAAATAAAGGCTCCTATTGAAGAAGAATTAAAGCTGTTTGAATACCGCTTTAGAGCATCGATGAAGAGCAATGTACCTTTATTAGATAGAATAACTTATTATATTGTAAAAACCAAAGGTAAGCAAATGCGCCCGATGTTTGTATTTTTTTGTGCTAAAATGATGGGCGATATCAACGAAAATACGCACATTGGTGCTGCCTTAATTGAATTGCTGCATACGGCAACCTTAGTGCACGATGATGTGGTGGACGACTCGATGAAACGAAGAAGTTTCTTTTCGGTAAATGCTTTATGGAAAAATAAAATAGCTGTTTTAGTAGGTGATTACTTATTAGCAAAAGGTTTATTACTTTCAATTGATTCTGACAATATAAAATTATTAAAAATAATGTCGAGTGCCGTAAAAGATATGAGCGAAGGCGAATTGCTGCAAATGGAAAAAGCGCGTTTACTCAATATTGATGAAGCTGTATATTTTGATATTATCCGGCAAAAAACAGCTTCTTTAATTAGTTCGGCTTGTTCGGTTGGTATAGCCTCTGTTACTAATGATGATACTTTGATTGAAAAGGCGCGGCTTTTTGGTGAAAAACTAGGTATCGCTTTTCAAATGCGAGATGATTTGTTTGACTTAGGGCAAGAAAACACCGGCAAACCAACCGGTATTGATATCAAAGAAAAAAAATTGACCTTACCTATTATTTATGCCCTGTCAAAAGCAGAGAAAGCTACACAAAAACATATTAAAAATTTAATTAGGAAACATCATAAAAACAAAAGTAAAGTTGCCGAAGTAATTGACTTTATCCATCAAAGCGGTGGTATTGAGTATACCAAAAAAGTGATGCAGCAATATGAAAAAGAAGCAGCAGAGATTTTACAAACCTTTCCTGATAATGAAGGAAGAGCCGGTTTGCAACAATTAATTGCCTATACAACAGAAAGGAAGCGGTAAGTGAAATCATGTCATCTCGACTGAAGGGACAGAACTTGCCTAATGAATTGATTTACCTTTTACTATAAGTTGGATTTCTCGTTTCACTCGAAATGACACGAAGTACCAGCACATTTTATATTTTGATTTACTACTGCTACTTATGTAAAAAACAACAAGTTTATCAAAATGGTTGATACGTTCTTGTTTTGGAATGTCACCGTTTTTTTTGTTTTACGAAGAACCGACGTTTTTAAACTAGCCCCGATTGCAGCGGTTATGCTGCCTGAAGCGTTGATTATGAAGCAGAGCCGCAGCATTTGAGCGGAAAGCGGGACCCACGTTATTATCATGCTACAAGGTTTCGCTTCAAAAAAAATCAAAATAGTTTCAACTACTTTTATTGTTTAGATAAACTTGTATTTTTTGTTTAAAAGTATAAGGACAAACCTTGAAACCTCCGATTATGAATAAAACCATTTGTCGTTTAACCGCAAAGTTTTTTCAATAACGTCTCTAACGCAACCTTCTCCACCTTTTTGAGGTGAAATGTAATGAGCCACAGATTTAATTTCAACAGTTGCATTAGCAGGACAAGTAGCTAAGCCAACTTTTTGTATGACTTCATAATCGTTTAAGTCATCTCCCATATATAGTATTTCTTCGTAAGTTAAGTTTTGTTTTTCTACATAGGTTTTTAACACTTCCACCTTGTTATATGCACCGAGATAAATTTCTTTAATACCTAAGCCTTTTAATCTATCTGCCACTTTTTCGTTGCTACCACCACTAATAATACATAAGTTATAGCCTGCTTTTTGTGCCATAAACATGGCTAAACCATCGCGGGCATTCATGGTCCGCCATAACTTTCCGTCATCAGCAATTAGCAAACTGCTATTAGTCAACACTCCATCAACATCAAAGCAAAAAGTGGTTATTTTTTTTAAACGTTCATAAAATTGCATAGACAGTTACAGGTTTTTATGGGTTTGTTGAATGCTGTTACTTAGTGCTTCATAAATAGTTGCCACCGGTTTATTTTGAGCTAGTAAATCTAAATGAGCTTGCAAGGTTTTATGATCTCTTCTAATGGCGGGACCGGTTTGCAATTTCAATGGATCTCCTTCAACAGCACTTTCAATAGTAGTGTCAATAATAGGATGTAAAAGATTAAAATCTAAGTTGTTTTGATGCGTGTATTGTTTCATCAAACCAAATAAATGATTGGTAAAATTATTTGCCATCACCGCAGCCAAATGTAGTTTCCGTCGTTCGGTATCTGCCAAAATATGTACTTTCGAACTGATGGTTCTGGCTAATTCATTCACTAGATTATTTGCCTTGGTATCAGCATAATGTACTATAATAGGTATGTTACTATAATTCACTTTTTTTCCGGTGGTTAACGATTCGATCATCCAAAACACAGCTCTATGTTGATGTGCTTGTAAAACATCAATAGAAACCGAACCCGATGTATGAATAACCACCGCGTTAAATGGGTTAGGCAGCTCATTGGCAACTGCTTCTATTTGATTATCATCTACCGCCAATATAATTGCTTCTGCCTCATCAAAATCTGCGGGTTTTCTTACTGCCTCATAGCCAAATGTATTGGCAAGCCGCTGTGCGTTATTTAAAGTACGGCTATATATTTGCTTTATGGAATAGTCTGTATTGGTTAAGGCATTACTCAAATGCCAAGCAACATTTCCAGCACCAATCAAATTGATAGTTAGTTTCATCTTTAATCTACAACTTTTAGTATTTCAACAATTTTAATATTTGTTTTTTACTCGATTAAAAACTCTTAAGGAGGGTTAGGAATAATTCAAAAAAAACTGTCCATTTTTTACTTTGATATTCTCATTATTCCTTAAAGTATAGTTGATATGCCTTAAGTTATTATTTCATCGTTATTAATTTGGTATTTCTGCATTTCGACTAATGTATGAAAATTAATAAGAAATCAAATACCTTTTAAAGCATAATTTGAATTGAATGAAAAAACCCAACTACCACCTATTGCAAAGTAGGTGAGTTCGAAGGAAAAGGACTTGACGTTGATATTACAACAAAAAACGCTTTATATCTATATGATTAACCGGATTAATAGTAAAAAGCTAAGTAAATTGAAATAGAAATCATACTTGATTAGGCTGAATTTCAATAAAAAATCCACTTCATAATTTTTATAAGAATCTAAACAAAAATAATTTTATATCTTACCCAATTAAAAATATTTGAAGACTTAATCAATACTCATAAATAAATAAAAAATCTTTTAATAACAAAACCAATAAAAAAGATGAGTAAAAATTTGTACGATTTTACAAAAGGCACCTTAATAATACTGCTAAGCTGCATAAGCCTTACTGTATTAAGTCAAAAGGCAACTATTACCGGTGTAATAACCGACAAAGATGGTCCCTTGGTTGGAGCCAGTATAATTGAAGTAGGTACAACCAATGGAGCAAGTACCGATATAGACGGAAAATATACTTTGCAAGTCGATCCGGGAGACGTGACAATTGAAGTGCGTTACATTGGATACGAAACTCAACAAAGTTTATTAACGGTTGGTGCCAATGCAAAAACATCTGCCGATTTTACCCTGTCGGAAGGGATTTTATTAGGAGACATCGTGGTAACCGGAACCCGTTCAAGACCGCGTACTGCCATTTCATCAGTTGCACCAATTGACAATTTTGTAGCTGAAGTTATTGAGCGGCAAGGCAATGGCGATTTAACAGAAAATTTGAAAAACATTGTGCCCTCTTTTACGGCTACTCCTTTAACCGGCGATGGCGCTGCTTTTGT
>CALHDG010000255.1 GCA_938023075.1 uncultured Chitinophagales bacterium | reverse complement strand
GAATAATTGCTGTTCGTTACAGTAGCCGTATTCATCCATTCTCCATTAATTAAAACAGTAATAATTTGAGTACTATTTTCGTCCACTTTCCGCATAGCTGCCTCAAAAGTGAGGTGATATTCTCCATCCTTTGTTATTTTTATAGTTTGGCAAAAAGAGCCTTGATGTTTAACAAAAGCCACTTGATCGCCTTCCGGCGCATCCTCATTATGCAAAGTGAATGCTGAATTATTACCCGTAATGCCGGCACTCTTTCCAAAAATCCAATGGTTTGTTGGACTAAAAGCATAACTAGTGTAAGTATTGCCCAAATCCGGATCTTCAAATCCGCCATCTAAAAAAGTAGACGGCAAGTTTTCACCACAATCGCTTTCGCAAGCATCAGGTATTCCATTACTGTTAAGATCAATAGTATCATCTCCATTTGGGCAAACATCATTAGCATCACAAACACCATCATTATCGGTATCTGTGTAAGTGCCGGCACAATTACAGTTGTCATCATATACATCATTAACTGTGCATACATCATTGTCGTTACAATTAAAACCGGTTATGGGAATACAGTTATCACAGGCATCCGGTACACCATTGTTGTTCGTGTCAATAGTATCATCTCCCTCGGTGCAAACATCATTGGTATCACAAACACCATCATTATCCGTATCCACATAAGTTCCGGTGCAGTTGCAATTGTTGTTGTAGGTATCATTAATGGTGCATTCGTCATTGTCATCGCAAGTGGTGTTGGCTATGGCAATGCAGTTATCGCAAGCATCGGGTATGCCATTGTTGTTTGTGTCTATATGATCATCTCCCTCGGGGCAAACATCATTGGCATCACAAACGCCATCTTCATCCGTATCCACATAGGTTCCGGCGCAGTTGCAATTGTTGTTGTAGGTATCATTAATGGTGCAGTCGTCGTTATCGTCGCAAGCGGTAATTATACAATCATCAAATTTAATATTGTCAATAAAAGCGGTATGCCAATTTCTTGTTCCTTTAAAGCAAAGTGTATGTATTTCATTTGCAGTTAAATTGCTCACATCAACGCTGTAAGTTGTGTAAGTTCCATCTTTTTCGGGTTCAAAAGAATTTAAAATTACATTATCAATTTTTACTTGAATAATTTGATCATTACAATCTTTTTGGGCAGCATCAAAATACAAGTAATTGGCATGTTCAGGAATTTGTATATCCGCACAAATTTCACCGTGAGCCTTTAGTATGGCAACTTGATCTCCGTGCGTAGCATAATCTGTTTGCTTGGTAAAATTGGTATGGTTTGCCGAAATTCCTGTATTGTTCGTAAAAGTCCAATAGGCATTTTGAGGATAATTTTCAGGCTTGTTATCGTACAAAGTATAATAATCTACCCGGTGCCCATCTCCATTTTCTTGTTGAGGATATTCGAAACTTGCATTTTGAATATAGTTAGCTTGTAAATTAATGGTTTGTGTATTTACACCACCACCGGCGTTAACAGCCTCTAGTTGAAAAGGATAATCACCCGGCGAATTTAGACTGCCGGTTATTTCAAAACTCTCATCATTAAACGTTAAGCCATTGGGTAGTTCACTTATTTTAATTTGAGTATTGCTATCCCAATCATCTACTAAATTATTTGAAAATAGGGAAACCTCAGAAAAGTTTGGAACATATGAAGACAACTTTGAAATTTTTGGTGGCTTGCCAGTTGAAATAAGTTCACTACCATCTAACAATTCAACCCTTTGTATATCTGATTTTGAAAAGCCTCCGCAAGATCTTAAGGTTAATTGTGTCACTTCATCTTTTAAATTTTGCTTGCCCGCAGGCAAGGTAAAATAGTAGGTTTTGTTACTATTGTTTAAAGGTAAGATGCCTAAGCTAGTCTCTCCTTCAGTTTGGTCTAATAAAAGTGCTTCAATTGTACTGTTGCTTTGTGAAAAGCCATTTAAATTTACTTTGATTTGACTAAAAAATGTGAGATCTTGATGATTAACCGGATAATTATAATCAATACAACTGTTATCAGAAAAAGTAGTATTCCAATCATTAGAATTATCTGACAAAGTAATCTCCTTAGTATTAAAATTAGAACAACTGCTGCTTAAGCAAACTTGCACACTATGTGGATATTCTAACAAACCGCCATTAAAGTTTGGATTTACCGGCATCACTATTTTTAAATACAAGGTGTTATCATCATAATAAAAAGCCGTTTTAGTTGAACTTTCTAAAGAAGCATAACTATTTTTTTCAACTAAATTAGCAGTTGAGAAATTCAACTTCGACTTTACACGAAGTGAAGTAGTTGGTATATTAGGAATTTCAAGTATGCAAGATTCACCGGTTTTAAAGGAAGAGGCTTCAAATGTAAATTGACCGGGTATATGTTCAGAAAATTGTATTTGATAACGGTATGGACTATCTGCAATTGGATTAAACTGATAAAAATTCATATTCCAAACGGGTCGTAAATAAACCGATGGTCCATCTGAACGTTTAATGGTTATTGGTTGACGTTTTGTATCAGCATCTTCGTTAATATAATGGGTTTGTATAGCGAGATGCCCATACCGGTTTTGGCAGGCATAGCCATTAAAACCATCGCGCACTTGGCTACATTGGTCATCAATCATAAACGGATGACCGGCAACAATAGCCGCATTGGGAAAGCCTGTCATCGTACCCCATTCATCATCATAAATACCAGCTCCCAAATGATGAGGATCATCAAAAGGATTATTCAAAAAATCTAACTGAGCCGGTTGTATATCAGTAGACACATTTTGCAATTCACTAACAAAGGTTCTTCGCGAAGCTCCCCGGTTACCAATGGCAGACATATTGGGTTTGTCGAATTGAGCAAAATGAGAATCTCGAATAAAATAAGGACCATCATATAAAGTATGTCCATAAATCTGTTGAGTTGTTGGGTTGTTGCAATCACTAAAGCGTTCTTCATAATTTGCTGAACCACCAACATATAAACAATTTTGAAAACAAGATTCCCACGTGTTTAACGTACCTCTATAATTATCGGCTATTTTCCAATTATTCATAAAAGTTTTTGCCCAATCATTTCTAATATATGAACCAGTATGATTTTTATAGGTGGTATGATCATTTAAAGTAACGGTTACTCTAGTTTGCAAGCCAGTGCCAGTAACCGGTGTTTGACTTGGATCTCCATTTTTAGGCTGCCCTCCAAACAAAACGCCATGCCTGTTTGAATGCGCAGTATTACCCACCCATGCATCGGGGGCAAGGGCAGCCAACTGCGGATTGGAAGTGCCTAATACGCTGTGTGGAGCTAACCAAAAACCAGAGCCTTTGGAGCCGCCTGCGTGGTTATGCCGAACAATATTATCAGGGTTTGAAATCCAAAAAGTGGATGGACCAGAAAAAATATCGTGCTGTAAGATATCAGAGGGTAATAAAGCTTTATCCGCATCCGGGCGTTTGGTAACTAAGCCCAGATTGTATTCAATTACATTATCTACCTCAGAACCGTTTTCTAAAAAATAAGCATGACCAATATTATCATAGCAAACATTGTGTGCTACTTTTACTTGGTTAGTTCCGTGTACCGTTATTGCCCGGTTGTAACTTTGGTGCACACTACAATTTTGAATGAACTGACCGGTTGAATTTCCATTTAAATGCCAGTGAAATGGGTAGCGACCTAAAACATTTTGCTGTCCCATTTTTTTCAACTCTACATTAGATAAATAGGCTTTGCTATTCGCCATAACCATAATGTGCCCACCAAATTTAGTATTAGAAGATTGTGCATCTCCCTGAATTTTAATATTGTGGCTCAATAAACCGACTTCTGCCCGCTCATCTAATATCCAGGTTTGACTTCCATCGGTGGAGTTGTATGGCTGTAAAACTCCAAAGTGTTGAAAACTAAGAGGGCTCGAAAAATTGATGATTGTTTCGTTGCCGTCAATTTCAATACTGCTTATCGTTCTAACTTCGGCATGATTCATATCATAATCACTAGAGGCAATTACAAATTGATCACCAACATCCCAGTTTACTTGTCCTTCAACAATAATTTGAGTAGCATTTTTTTCCGCAGTAGCGTTTAACTGTGTCCAACTGATTTTTTCTTCCCCAAATAATTGCAGCTTGGCACCGCCCATCACCATAATGCCTTTGTGTACTATGGCTCCGTTAGGTGTTGGTATGGGCGGGTCAGCATCGGTTCCGGTTAAGGTAATTATGGTGTTTTGCGTGTAAGGTGTAGTTGAGCTTCCCCATTCCATTGCTGCTGCACTGCCCATCACCAAAATATAGTTGGTACTTAAACTGATGTTTTTGGTGAAAGAAGGTTTTAAAACACCTTTTATTGTTAAACTTGTTATGGCTGCATCTGTATCTATTTCAACAAAATTAGATGTTTCTATTAATACCTTATCTGTTATATTAGGTAAGGTACCGGTATTCCAAATAGTAGGGTCTGACCAATTGCCAGATTTAATCGTTTTAATAGTTGCTTGTGCGTATGTTACTGTTTGGATGAATATTGCCAGACAATACATTAATATTCTTTTTTTAGTATTCATGATTTTTTAGATTTAAGTTTTGGTTGAAAATTTTTTTTAAGTTAAAAAGGGTAAAGATTAATAGTTTGGGTAGATGTACTTATGTTATACACATGCTTTTTAAAAAGCACGGTAGTATTCTACTTCACTAATTGTAAGTAAAGTATTGATCAAAAAGTTGACATAATTCTCCTATTTGATACTTAATTATTAATTATGAAATTGACAAGTATTGTTTGAGCTTAGTTTCTTTAACTCTAAACGGTAGTTTGCAACTGATATAATTACTGCTCAATAAGTTGCGCGCATTACTTATTAAATCTATAACCTATAATCAGTTTGGTGTAACGTTAATGATAAGTATCAAAAACATTTTTCCAATAGAAACAAATGAAGATTACACAACATAGGATTTGAACAGTGCTCATTTAATTCTAATTGGCAGTGCTATGTAACACTCTATTTTTTTTTGGCATTATCTTTTGTGTTTATTAAAAGATAAACATCTAAAGTAGATACTTGAATGCCGGCTTTTTAGTTCTCATGGTATCAAAATTTTTTTTGGTTGAAAAATAATTTTTTAATAAACTCACTAACAGATTTTACACAATAATATTTATAGTATGCAAAAACTATTTTTATTTATAGACCTTTCTATATGAAAAAAGGTTGGCTTTTAATATGTTAAATTTTATATTTTTTTCAAATGATTTTTATTTAAGGAATTTAAAAATAATCAATAATTTTAGTGTTTAATGTTTTAAATCAATTAAATAACAATTACAAAAGTAGGCTGTTTTTTTTATAAGTCTATTAACATTTTTTTTTGTTTGTCTTACAAAATATTTATTTGCAGTTTCCTATTTAATCTATAAACAATTGAAAATCAAATTTATAAAAAGAGCCAAAACGAAAACTTGTCAAAATCAGATTTTAAGCCTAAATGTAAAATTAGAAATGTAGGGTAAGTTTAAATTGTTTGATAAGGAATAATTCAAAAATAACTGTCCATTTTTGCCTTTGAGATTTTCCGATCTACTTCATTAAAAATACTTGTTTTAGCACCACTAAGCCTGCGTTTTTCAACTCGTTTATCAAAAAATGACTTTATCAGAGTTGATAAATTTATTTTCTCATCGTTCCTAAGAATAAGTATACTGTTTTTATTAACTAATAATTCATCGCATACATCACAATGTTTACTCCAAAGCGAGTATTGTCTTTTGCCAGAAAACGTTTGTTTCTAAAATCATAATCCCACTCGCAACCGTAATCTTTGTTAGAATATAAAATACCAATCCGGTTGTTGATGATAACAGCTTTTAGATAATCGTGTACTAAATCATCACCCCAACCATTCAACTCAAAAGAAGTAGTTGGAGGTCCCTTTTCAAAATTAAAAAAAGCAGCGTAAATCGGATGTGTATTCGATATTTTCACCAAGGCTTCTTCTCCAAACAAGCGGCTCATTTCGGTCTCAAAAGTTTTGGCAAACAACCCATCAATATCATGATTACAATCATCGGCAAAAATGAAACCACCATTTTCAACATAGCTTTTTATATGTTGGCTTTCCTCATCATTAAACTGTACCAACTTGTGTCCACTTAAATAACAAAAGGGAGACCGGTAAATTTCACCGCTGCTCAAGGTAACTACTTTTTCATTGGTATCTACCGGAATATTAGTATACTCAACTAATGAATGTAACAAGTTTGTGGGCATCCGTTGATCGGTATTCCAATCCCCACTATTGTATTGCAAGCGCGTAAAAAAGAAGTTGCTATTGACTTTAAAAAGCATAAAATCTAATTTCCAATATTATTAAAGGTATAAAAACTCCTGCTCTTTTGTTAGCTTTAGAGCAAATAATATTGAAAGATAATAGAGTATGGAACCAAATCTAACCATAGCAGGTATTTTTTTGGCGGCAGGCAGTTCAACAAGAATGGGTAAAGCTAATAAGCTGTTGTTGCCTTATAAAAAAACAACCTTAATTCAACATTGCTATGCACCATTTAAACAAAGCCAAATTGATGAAGTAGTAGTAGTTACCGGTTATCAACACCAAAAAATTGAAGCGGCTTTAAGCATAGAGAAACCCAATTTTACGTATAATTCAAAATATGCTAAAGGAATGACGAGTTCCATTCAAACAGGA
>CALHDG010000254.1 GCA_938023075.1 uncultured Chitinophagales bacterium | reverse complement strand
ATTTTGAAGAAGGTATGGGGATTTGGCAAGATGGCGGTAGTGATGCCGGAAGGTATAAATATGAACCTTATGCTTTTAGCGGTGCTCATTTTATCAGTTTACGAGACAATAATTCTACTTCTACTATTACCACCAACAATTTAAATTTGACTAATGCTTCATCGGTAAAAATTAATTTTAATTATTACACGCACAGTATGGATAATGCAACAGAAGATTTTTGGTTGCAAATATCTACCGATGGAGGTACTTCATTTTCCACTATTGAAGAATGGAATTTGAATGATGAATTCGTTAATGGAGAACGTTATAATGAGTCAGTAGAAATTGAACAAACTTTTAGTAATGAAACACAATTTCGTTTTCGTTGTGATGCTTCTTCTAATTATGATTATGTATTTTTAGATGATATTACCATAAGTACTTGTTTTTTAAGTGTCCGAATAAATGGTGATGTCAATGAAGAATCTGTATCAAACTTAAATTCCTTAAAATCTTTAGAGCTTAAGGTTGCTCCAAATCCGGCAAGGTCTGTTGCCCGTATCCATTTTAGTTTACCAGCTTCAAACAAAGTGCAATTAAATTTATATGATCTTTCTGGTAAGTTAAGCAAGCAACTATTAAACGATGAGATGAAAGATGCCGGAGAACATCATTTTACCTTAAGTGTAGATGATTTGGCAAATGGAACTTACATTTTACATCTCCAAACTCCCTATGCCTCGTCGCAACAAAAAGTGCTTATTGCGAGGTAATATTTTTTAATTCAATAAATTTTATATGATAAGAGGATGCCAATGGGGCATCCTCTTTTATCAAAAAACGTTTTATAAAAATTGATAAGTTTATCTAAACAATTAAAGTAGTTGCTACATTTACACTAATACTTTTTGAAGCGAAACCTTTTAGCATTATAATAACTTTGGTCCCGCTTTCCGCTCAAATGCTGCGGCTAGGCTACAAAATCATGCGCTTCAGGCAGCATAACCGCTGCAATCGGGGCTAGTTAAAAAACGTCGGTTCTTCGTACAAATAAAAAAAGGACTACACTCAAAAACAGAAAAGTATCAACCACTTTGATATACTTGTCTGAAAATTTGACTATTCATTTGCTCCTCATTACTATAAAACAACTAACTGAAAAATGCAGCTTAAGTTTAACTGAGATGATTTACCTTTACCCTAAATTATTTTATAAAACAAATGGTAAAAATAGGCAACATCGAATTGGGTGAATTCCCTTTGCTCCTCGCGCCAATGGAAGATGTGAGTGATCCACCGTTTAGAGCCTTGTGTAAACAACAAGGTTGCGATATGTTGTATACCGAGTTTATTTCGTCGGAAGGCTTAATAAGAGATGCGCGTAAAAGTGTTCAAAAGTTGGATATATACGAGGAAGAACGTCCGGTAGGCATTCAAATATTTGGATCCAATCTTACTTCTATGCAACGCTCTGCCGAAATTGTAGAAGAAGCCCAACCCGAAGTGTTGGATATTAATTATGGTTGTCCGGTAAAAAAAGTAACTTGTAAAATGGCAGGTGCTGGTATTTTGCAAGACATTCCGAGAATGGTGGAATTAACAGCGGCTATTGTAAAAGCCACCAACTTGCCGGTTACCGTAAAAACCCGGTTAGGTTGGAATGAAGAAACTAAATACATTGTTGAAGTTGCCGAACGCTTACAAGATGTAGGTATAAAAGCCATTAGCATACACGGTAGAACCCGAAAACAAATGTATAAAGGAGAAGCCGATTGGACTTTAATTGCCGAAGTTAAAAACAATCCACGTATGCACATTCCGGTTTTTGGCAATGGCGATATCAATTCGGGACCTAAAGCTTTGGAATATAAAAATAGATATGGAGTAGATGGCATTATGATTGGCAGAGCTTCAATTGGGCATCCATGGATATTTAGAGAGGTAAAGCATTATTTAAAAACCAGAGAAATTTTACCGCCGCCCACCATTGAAGAACGGGTTTCGGCTTGTAAAGAACATTTACTAAAATCAGTTGAATGGAAGGGAGAACGCTTAGGCATTTTAGAAATGCGCAGACATTATACCAATTATTTCAGAGGTTTACCCAACATAAAACCCATTCGCTTAAAGTTGGTAACTACCGATGAGTTAGACGATATTTTAGAGATACTACAGGAAATTGATTTGCAGTATAGCAATTTTGTTGTTGAGGTATAAAGTAAGCGTCTATTTTGAGTTGAACGCTTGGCAATTTAGCCCCGATAGCAGTGGTTATGTTGTTTTGCCGCATAGCTGATGAAGCGTGGCAACAACATTTGAACGGATAGCGGGACCCAAAGTTCCACAAAGCTGCACGGTTTCGCTTCTAATAGTTAACATCATATTGCACTATGGCTGAATGATTTCATATCTTTTTAACAAATGTATTGGTGCTTTTTTTATTAAAGATGGCTTCAATAGGTATTTGTAGATTTTTGATAACACCGGTTTTTATTAATCCATCATCAGCCTTTAAAATCAACTCGTAGGTTCCTTTGTTCAGACAATATTGTTCAATTGTTTTATTGAAGGGATCAACTATCCAATACTCTTCAACCCCATGCTTTTCGTAATCTTTATATTTAACACCCCGATCTCTTTTTTCAGTTCCTTTGGATAATACTTCAACTATAAGATCGGGTGCAGGGAAAAATTTTTGTCCTGCCTTAAATTGTTGAGCTTTATCTTTTTTAAAATAACAAAGGTCGGGTTCATAATCATTGCGAGTGAGCTTTATTAATATTTTTTCAATACCTACGAAACCAAGATTATGTTCTACCACATAGGTATCTATCATTTTGTAGAGATTTCCATTGGCTTCATTGTGTTCTATAACAACCGGCGAATGAACGATTACTGCGCCATTAATAAATTCTGACTTACACATTTCAGAAATTTCGTTGTAGAAGTTAAGTCGCAGGGCTTGTTCCTTTTTCCATGCTTTATTGAGTTGGTCAATTAATATAGGAGCTTCAGGTAACTCCAATATTTGATCAACTAAAGCAGTGTTTACCTTTATCTCCATCAAATATATATTAAGTATCTTCTATTTTATTAAAGTAGAATCTTGTTCCTTCCAATACTGTGGCGGCAATACGTTTTTCGAAAATTCGTCAATTGCCGTAGCGGTTACATCTTGTACAGTTCGATAACTGTTTCTGAGCATATGGGGTACTTCTTCAATGTTAAACCACTTGGCTTGTGTAATGCCTTCGTCTAATTGTGGTATGAGTTCTCCACTATAATCGGTTTCCATAATGTACCAATACGTGGCTTTTAAAATTCTTAGCAAATTGCCGGCGTAATTATGGTAGGTGCAATCGTGATCGAAACCAGGCATTTGAACCGGCTTCACTAAACGTACTTGTTGAACGCCAGTCTCTTCAATTACTTCGCGGAGGGCACCTTCATCTTTAGCTTCTTGTTTTTTTAGCTTACCCTTTGGCAACTCCCAAATATTATGTCGTTCTATTAATAAGATCTCTTTGTTTTGATTAAACACTACACCGCCACCGGCTTCCAAATACTTAAAGTTGCCAAAAAAATCACTTCTTAATTCATCAATATTTTCACTCCATATCACAATTTCCCGAGCCATCGGAAAACGTTCGGCATAATTGATAATTGCCAATAAATCTGCATTATTTTCGTAGTGATGTTCCAAATAGTCTGCATCACTTATCCGGTTACGTTGTTTATTTGAATGAACAAGCGTAATGGGGAGATCGTTGATATAAATTTTATACATTTGAACAATGATATTTGATGAAAAAATTGCCTTAGAGGTGGCTTTATTGCTTTTGAAAGTTAAGGCAATTCTGTTAGAAAAGCAAAATTATTTTGTTTGGGCTTCCGGTATCAAGTCGCCTATCTATTGCGACAACCGAATTGTATTAGGTTATCCCGAAGAACGAACACGTATTAAAAAATTATTAGCTGCATTGGTACAAAGTAAATTCCCAACTGTTCAGGCACTTTCGGGGGTGGCTACGGCAGGTATTGGTATTGGTGCCCTAACTGCCGATTATTTACAATTACCCTACAGTTATGTGCGAAGTTCGGCTAAAGCCCATGGTAAACAAAATCAAATTGAGGGCTACATTTCAGAAAATATGCCTATTGTAGTGGTAGAAGATTTAATTTCAACCGGCGGAAGTACGCTCAAAGCAATTGACGCTTTGCAGTCAACGGGTCATCATGTAATTGGTGCAATCGCTATTTTTACCTATGGATTTGAAAAAGCAAATCAAGCTTTTGCGGATATTGGTATTCCCTATTATACACTCTCTAGTTATGCTTATGTAATTGATTTGTTAGAAAAAGAAGGACAGTTAGATGCTGAAACAAAAGCTACTTTATTGCAGTGGCGGGACAATCCAAAGTCGTTTTAACATTCAACATTTCAAAATAAAATACATGCTTGTTCTAACAAAAACTTTAATACTATATGATGAAGAACAAAAGTGAACTAATACAATATGCTGTTGTACAAGTTATTGAAAAGGGCAATGTGGAAGCATTGAAAACCATTTTTACTACAAATTATATTGCCCATGCTGAAGGAAAAGTATATAAAGGGCATGCCTTTCTTAAGCGTTTTACTAAATTGTTTCAGAATACCTTTTCAGATTTAGCGGTGGTGCAAGTGAAAATTTTAATAGAACATAACAACTTGGTTACGTGGCAACGAACTTTGCAAGGCATCCACAAGAAAAATATGATGGGTATTCCAGCATCTAACAACAAAATTAAATGGAACGAAATAGCGGTTAGTCGCTTCAAAAACGATAAAATAGTAGAAGAATGGGTAGTTTCTGAGCTATTAGGTCAATTGTTATTAAACCAATCTAAAGTTAAATAGGCGTTTATCGATTTTCTTTACAATGTTGATTGTCAATACTTTGTGTTGCTATCAATTCGTAATTCATAATTAATAATTCTTCAGGCATTTGTTTACCTTTTTTTAATTATTGGTTATAGCTACATAACAGATGAATTAAATTGAATTTTTTTAAGCACATACATAAGTCACTAAAGAGAAAAAGCAGCATTTGCAATGCTTTACTTTTTTTATTGACAATGATCATTTATCAATCTACCGCTCAAAAGGCAACACAACCACAGTTAACTTCAGCTAATATTACCGATAACGCCATTGCGCAAGGCTGGCAAAATGAAATAGGTATTGGCTTCGATTTTATGAGTAATGTGTTTGTAAACCCCAAAGCAGGTTCAGGTGAAAATCGTTTGAGTTTGGGAGGGAGCTTTAATGTATTAAATGTACTAAATGATGGTCGTTTTAGCTTCAAAAACAGCCTGCAAATTGCTTTAGGCATTCAAAAGACGGGCACGGGCTATCTTGAAGATTACCCAACTATTAAAATTCCATTTAAGAAAAACGTAGATAGGCTGTTTTTTGAAACTGGAGCAGATTACCGGGTAAATTATTTTTCGAAATTTTATTATAGTACCAAGGTTTCTTTGCAAAGCCAATTGGCAGCAAGCTATAAGGGCAATTATATGAAAGATGTAGAGCAGGAAGGGCACCCGATTGCTCAGTTTTTTGCTCCGGCTACTTTACAATGGTCTGCTGGTTTAGCCTATCGGCACGATGCATTTTTATCCGTTTTTTTTACACCGGTATCTTTAAAAACAATTTTGGTTAACAATCCGGAAATAGCCACTTTGCCGGTTTGCGATCAAGATCAAAACATACAAGGTAGCGTACATGGCAATCCACTCAATGTTGAAAATGAAGATACTGTTTTTAGAAAGGCGAAACATCAAATAGGACCAACCATACGCGTAAATTATAACAATAGCTTTTTTAAAGAACGCCTCGAGATTAAAAGTAGTTTTCAATTTTATCATAATTATTTGGTTTCTGCTAACAAAAAAATGGATGTCAATTGGCAAAACGAGATTTCCATAAAACTTTTCAAGATGCTTTACCTGGCTTTGCATAATGATTTAAGTTATGATGATGATATTTATTTACAAAGAGTTGATGCAACTGAAAGCAATTGTGAGAGACCAAGAAACAACCATCAAATTGAAGATGCTTACTTTAAAGGAGTAAGCTATTCGCAGCAGCTATTCATTAAACTCAATCATACATTTAATTAATATGAAGATTGATTTAATCATAAAATATAGTGGCTTATTTTTTATAGCCACCTTGTGTACTTTGCAAGTATTCGCAAAAGATAACTGCTCGTTTTTGTATGGAGGCAGCAAAGGGAAAAAACACGGAGGCAAGGTAGCGTTTGTGTATACAATTAAAAGTGGCACAAAAAAAATTGACTTAGAAAAAGCAAATCATATAGTTGATTTGAATGCTTATAAAGAGCCGGTTACTATTAGTATTCAATTTAGTGATTTACAATTAGGGCTTAATAAAACAACCGACAAATTACGACATAACGATCATCACAAAATCTTTTATATGGAAATTAGAGCTGACGAGTCTAATTCCAACAGGCTAAAAGCCATTCAAGCTCCGGTTAAAATAGCCGCAGCAAACAGTCATTATGGGCTTAATGAAGCAGAACTACACTATTCGATCCAATCGGTTAATCCATTTGAAAAAACGATGACCCTAAGTACACCATTAGTAATTGTAGATGGTGTATATAATAGAAAATGGGTAGCCGAAACCCTTAAAAAAACGATCACGATTATCCCGAAAAGAGGTGCACCCTTTAACGACCCCTGTGTAAAAAAACGATGCAACAAAAATGAAGTTTGTGTAAATGGTGAATGTACCAAACGTCAAACAAATGATTGTTTGCATTGTAAGAGCGGTGAAATTTGTATTAACCAAGTTTGCGTTCAATCTAACTTACGCAAAACTATTGAAGATGCCTCTTCAAATTGTGATTGTGAAGCATTTGAAGTTTGCCTCAATAAGCGCTGTGAAAAATCCGAAGCCTACAAACTATGGGAAATTATTCAAGCAGATTCACTTGGTCAGCAAAGTAGTACCTTAAAAAATTGCGAGTTGTACTTGAGTAATTGTGAAGCCGGTATTTTTAAAAATTGTATGTATACGGAAGACGTTTTGTGCATTCAATTGCGCTTGTTGGAAGATAAAGAACGGAAAATAGCAGAGGAACAATATCTGAACAATTATCCTGACGGCAAATGTGTAGATTGGATAGTTGAGAATAAGATGAAGAATCAAGCAATAGTCATTTCTATTCAACCGGGTTTTGCAAAATTACAATACGATAAAAGAGCCTTGGTAGTCCATCAGGTAAATGGAGGAGAGAAGCCCTATTATATTGACTTTTTTGATTTTAATAAGAACAAAACGTACCCGATTAAACGAGAGCGATTTAATAAAGAATACCATTGTATTGAACTACAAAATTTAAAAATCCCAGAAGGCAGTTATCAAGTAAAGGTAGTAGATAAAGCGGGTAACGCTTTTATCGAAGGTGAAGAAATATACGTTAAGGCTTCAGCAAATCTTTCAAAAAGTGCTGTTGTACTTGCCATTATTTTATGCGGAATGTTTCTATTTAGTGTATATCGAAAATATGTTCATTTTTAAATTTAGGGTATTTAATAGATGAAAAATATATTAACATATTTAATGATAGGATTAGCCGTTTGCTTACAGTCCAATAGGCTATTTGCCGAAATGCAGATTGATAAAGTGAACTTATTACCTACCGAAAATCAGATAAGCCTAATCTGTAGTTTTCATCATTCCGATACGATTACCGTTGCCGAAAATACGATCAACTATAGTATATGGAGTGTTAAAAATGCCGGAGATACGGCTAATTTAATTGTGTTAAGTGCAGATCTAATTGCTGAAAATAAACTTGAATTACGTGCGCAGGCAGCATTATCTGATGCAATTTATAGATCGGAACAAAGAAATTTCATTGTAGCCTATAACCAAGATGAACAAAGCTATAAAGCAACTAGAAAAGTAAATTTAGTGGGATTTTTTCAAATGATAGACTTACGACCATATACCTTTACGCTAACGAGTAAGGTGGGTAAAAAAGCTGTATATAGTTGTCTACTCATCTTACTCTTTTTAATTATTTCTATACCAGTACATTATAAATTTTTCTTTAAGAAAAACAACTTAAGAAAGTTTAAAGACATAAAAGATGACTTAAAATTAGAAAGCAATTCAGATGAAAAGAGTGCAACCGAACCACACGATCCTTATACCTACGAACCTTTTCAAGATGAGCATGAGGTGGTGCTTATTGAAGACAAAATTTTATTGTTAGAAACATGGAAAACTTTATCAGAAAATGAAGAGGTGAAAAATGACCCTGCTTATGCCTATTTATTTTCAAAAGAAGAAAGTGGTCATTTTTTTAAACCGGCAACTAAGTTATATCAATACTTAAACAATGCTTGGTTCGGGTTTTTGAGTGGAACTTTGGCTTATTTATTATTTCAAGTATCTTCTACAATTAACCTTAGTGGCATAGAAAAGTATCTGAGCAACATCTTCAATACGCATCAGCAACTTTCGGGTTTGTTAACGGATGCCATCCTATTGGGTACTTGTTTTGGGTTTTGTTTTTTCACCTTGACTTCTACAGCCGTTTTATCCTGGAAGATTGTGCAACATCCTGTTCTTCATATTTTAAAGAATAGTTTGATTGGTACTATACTAACGGTACTCATATTTTTCGAGGCTACTTTAATTGGTAGCTATTTTCAACCTTGGTTTAATGTGTGTATTGCCTGGCTTTTTATGGGCTTAAACTTTGGGCTTTTAATTGCGTTTCTTAATAAAAAACATTGGAAAAAAGGCATACAAAAAGGCTTGCTTGCCGGCGGTGTTAGCATCTTATTATATGTAATAATGTATTACTTAATTGCCTTGGCACATTTTAATGCGACAAGTTGCTTTGTGTTTAATATTAGTTTGTTTGCGAGCTTTTTAGCGGTAGGAACTTACCAAACCGAAACATCAACTGTGCCGGAAACAATTACGGAAGCCTCGACATTATCTGAACTACCAAAACCATCTTTACAAAAAAAATCATGACTGCTACAGCCAACCATATTATTGATCCTGCTATAACTACTGATGTGAAACAGTTGCAGCAAAGCTTGCTTGCCTTAGCCAACAAAGGTGGAGTGGATGCTCAATTGATCAAATTTTGCCAAGCTAATTTATTGAACGATTGGTCCTCATCTATAAAAATAGATATTATTTTACTAACTGAGCCAAAGGTAAATGATCATATACTGGCTTTTGAAAAATGGTTACCAAACCAACTATCAAAAGATATGCAAACCTGGTTTGACACCATACATAATTATACAATAGAGCATACAAGCCCTGTTCAAATATCACTCTTTCACATTAACAACTATATTAGTCATAAAATTGAAGAGGCTAAGCCGGTTTTACAAATAATTTTTTACGATGCCTGGTTTTTGAATTCAGCAGCGGTAGAAACGGCTTTAGAATTAACCATTAACCAAACAGCGGCTTGTATGTTTTTAACTAATGAACCCGGCATAAGCATAGAAACCATGTGTAAAAGCTCCCCTAATTATGCCAACCACCGTTTCATGAACTTACAAGAAACCGAATTGACATTGAATAATTTAGTGGAAGATGAAAAATTGAAACCGAAGTTTCCTTTAGTTCAACTCCATCAGTATGTTGAATATCTGGCACAAGTTAATACACTTATTGGTCAACAACTACAAGTGAAATCAGATCTATTGTTTGGCAAATCAATTATCAATTATAAAAAACAATTACTTCATGAACGTACAAGTAACTCGGTGTCCGGTAGAGCAAGTAGTCAGTTTAAAACGCATATCAATAAAATCACAAAAAACATCAGCAAGCGAATTGACAATCAATTAGAAAACTTAGAAGCTGCTTGCGAGGCTGTCGGATTAATCAAAAACAACATAAATACCTTTGTAGGGTTTAAAGAAGTAAAAGGTAGCAGAAATATTACCATTAAAATACCTCAAACGGCAATTAGCTATAAAAGTGAATCTACACAACATGCACTACAGGCTTTTTATGAAGAAAATTTGAAGGCTATACAAGATCAGTTTAAAAAAATTGAAACAAGTATTAAAGAACAGTTAGCCGAAAATGAAATTCATTTACCGGCTTTTAAAAAACAACCTAAACTTGATGATAAACTGATTCAACAACCTACTAGCGATTTTAATTTTGAAAAGCCTTATGAAAAACAAATTACAAAAAAAGGAATAGGGCAACTATTAATGGATTTAAGGACGCCCATTTTTATGTTGATGCCTTTTATGATGATTGCCGGTGTATTTGGATCATTAATGGGTGGTAAAGATGTTGGGCAGATTGACGAAACTGTTTTGTTTAATGAGAGCAGACATTGTATTGCTATTACAGCTATACCAGAAGCCAGCAATCATGCTTACCGGGTTTTTATTGAACAAGTAGATGCTAAACGTAAAAAAGGATTTTTTGATAAGGAAATTTCTGATGAATTACTCACCGAACCTCAATTGTCAGTAGTCAGTAGCGTTATTCAAAAAGCGAACAACCGGCAAGAAGTAATTGAAGAATTGGATTATGATTTTGACGACCGTAAGCGTATTATTTATTTGTATTTAACTGAAAATGGAGATCGGCAATACGTAATAGATCAGTTGTTTAATCCTGCTTTAGCCTTGTTGCATATACCGGGCAAAAGTGGACGGTCGATGGGTATTTCCGGTTTAGCAAAAGCTATGTCGGGCTTAAGCGATTATCGGGTTTTTATTATCGGAGGTTTACTTGCCTTAGTGTCTTGGTTTGTTGTGACCCGAAAAAAATCGATGAAAACAGAGTTGAAAGAAGCAAGAGAGAAAGAACAAAAAAGATTGCGTTTAGATTTGAGAACCGATATGGAGCGCGCCATACAACAAAGTAATGCTAAATGGAAAAGCCGTATACAAGATTATTTGAGCGATTATCAAAATGCCCTCATTCAATTTATTGAGACAGAGTTTAGCAAAGGAGTTGATGTATTGAAAGAAACTAAAATACAAGAAGCGAATACCCTGCAAAAACGCATCAATCAGTTGAAAACAGAACGACGAAATATTAGTGGCTTACTAAGTGACCATCAAAGAAATGCCTCTAAACTTTTATCACTACTTGGCAAAATATCAAGACAAGTTAATAGAACCAGACGATAAATTTTTATTATGTTGATAGGAATAAATATAAACGAACATCAGCTTTGGGTTGCCGGCATCAAATCGGCAGAAGAGGCAGTTATCATAAAAGATACCAGTTCTTCTGTAACTCAAGAAGAGTATACCCCACTAAAAATTTATACAGAAGATGGCTTTGCCTATGTTGGCAAAGTAGTAGAGCCCATACTAACGGCAATGCCCAATTTACCGGTAGCCATCAACTTTTTGTCTGATGAAGCATTTGTTGACGAAGAAAGCATGACTACTGAGTTATTAGCATTGTGCCTAAAAAAAATACATGCTGATATCAAAGTTTTTGACGATGCTGATATTGAGGGTATTGCAATAAGTCTTCCACAACATTATACAAAGCAACAAAAAGCTATGGTACAATTGGCTTTTGAAGTAGCTAATTTGCCGTTTTCTGCTTGCGTTGATCATGCGATTGCCGCTTGCCACGCTTACCAGATTCCTCAAGCGGGTAACTGCCTAATTGTTAATTGGCAAAAAGAAAACATACAACTTTACTTATTAGATGAACAACGCAACACCTTAAGCTGCAAAACATTTAACCTGCTTAGTGAAAAACATTTGGATAAAGCCTTGTTGAAATTAATTGTTGCTCAATTTGAAAAAGCAACCCAAGAAGGCTTATCCATAACCGAGAGCAATTTATTGCAAATTGAAGCCGTGGCAGCGCAACTACTTCAAACATTTAGCGACCAGAAAAACAAAACGGCAAAAGCCATTTGTTATTTAAATAATACGGCAGTGGAGTTGGTGATAACAAAAGAAATCTTTTTAAATACCCTTAACGAATATCAACAATTGTTAACCACAACCCTAAATGAATTTTTAAGCGAAGCAGGTTTTAGTTTTAATGATGTAACAGATGTTGCTTTAGTTGGGCAATCTAATTTTTTCAATGCTATTATAGAGGAGTTGCGCCATAGTTTAGCGCATCAAAATCTACACTGTATGTTACCTCATGAAGCTTTAGCAAAAGGAGCGGCACTTTACTTAAGTAAACAGCACGATAATAATAAGCAAACAACAACCATTAAACATTTATCAAATGATATAGAACCAACTAAATTACAAGAAATCAAAGAAAGAATAACATCCACTTTAATCAATGCATATCAATAATGCTTGAATCTATTTTAAATCAACTAAAACAAAAAAACATCCTTATTAGTTAACCAAAAAAAACTATAGTATGACTGTAATCAAAAATCATCAATCAACAGCTAAGAAGCAACTTACTTCGGCGGTGCTTAGTACTTATTTAAATCAATTGGTACAGCAAATTAAGGCTTGCGATAAAGTATTAGCTTGTAGCGTACTGCAATCAGAAAAATGGAATAAAGGTTGTTATAATTTATTGTCTGATTTAATCTCTACAGATTTACTAGCGCGAATGTCAGATCATGAATTGTTGCAAACCGGCAGTTCGGTATCGGCAAAAACCTTGCAAAAAATAATTGAGGGCAACTATGTAATTTCTCTGCCAATCGATCCACGGGTAATCAATACGCTAAACAAAATTGTATTCTTTTTAGAATATAAAAATTGGGAAGATTTTGTTTGCCGCGCAAATCAAGAAGAAAAAGTAGTAGAGGTAAGCAAACCTGCAGAAGATGAAGTGAAGGACTTGGTTCAGCAAGCCATTGAAACGGAGTTTGCTGCCTATCTAAACTTGCCAGAGATTCCAAAAAACTATTTAATCAAAAGTTTTTTAAAAGGAAGTCAGGCATTTAACAAAATTATGGAAGTACTGCTTGCTCAGCAAAGTAATCATTGCATTGTTTCCAACCAATACAATCCCTCTACCTTTGAAATACTGAACTTAAAAGTTGAAAAATTAAACGATAATTATGCTCAAGTAGTTACTACCGAATTTTGGGAACTCTGTTGGTGGGATACCGTTAATAATCAATACCTTAAACGATATAAAAATATTAGTGAGCATGTGTATATCGTTGTAAAGCAAAATAATCAATGGAAAGTTAAAACCAATGCAAGCTCTGCTGATATTCTAAAACCAGCTCATCCACTGCCTACAGAATTAAGTTGGAAACAAGTTGGAAATAGTGAAAGTCAACCCATTTCTACCGTAAATTTGAACGTATAAATTAATATAGAATAATGAGCGCAATTGATAATCATTTAGAAACAGCCAAACAAATTGTACAGGCAGCAACAGCTAAGTTAAGCGGGCAACAACAAAACAAAAACGATGGTGGCGGCATTGGCGGTTGGCTGAAAGATAAAGCCCAAAGCGGCTTTGAAGCAGCTCAAAGTGGTTGGCAAAATTTACCAGGAAAAGATTTTATTGAAGACACTTTGGTGAATGCAAGAGATACCTTGGTGAATGGAGCAGTAGATGGTTGGAACAGAATACCAGGTAATGAATTTGTAGAAAATCAAATTGGTGACTTAACTGATAAAGTGCCTTTTAACAATGTAATTGGTGCTAGTGTTAGAGCCTTAGCCGGTCAATCGGAAATCAATATTGATGAAGATGGAATTAATTTGATTACAGCCGACCCTGCTTGGCAAAATTTTCAAAACAATCAAGTAAACGGCTTAGTGAACCAAGTACAAAACGACCCACGTTTTGGCAACCAGGCTTTTAGCGTAGAGATAGATTCAACCAACTTAGAATTTGGTGGAGAGCGGGGAAGTTTAAATCCATTCGACTCCAGTTCTGCCGACACTTGGAAAGTTGCCGGTAACGAACTAACGTGGTTGCTACGTCATGCTGATGTACAAACCCTAGCCAACATCGATGCCAACGGAACCATCACTATCAATTATAAGGTAGACGATACTTTAGACTTGCGCCCCGGCGAAGGCAGAAGTGCTGCCTATAACAACACCACCGCCATTATGGGCACCATTTGGCACGATATTTTGGGCGGCGAAGAAGCCTCCATTAAGGCAGAATGGAACCAAGTAATCGAACCTTAAATTACCATAAAGATTTGATTTTTTTTGAAGCGAAACCAAAATAGTACGTAGGAAGTTCAGTCTTGCTTTCCGCTCAAATGCTATTGCCAAGGCTACAAGCCTGCGCTGCAAAATAGCATAACCGCTGCAATCAAGGCTAAATATCCAACGATAGTCCGTCGCATAAACGTTTTTAATAATGATGAGAAAATAAATTTTCCAATTCTGACAAAGTCATTTTTTGATAAACCAAATGAAAAACACCGACTTATGTGGGGTAAGGTGAGGTTTTTCAAAAAAGTATATCGGAAAATGGCAAAGTCAGATGGTAAATTTTTTATTTCTAATTTCTTAATATTAATCAACTTAAAAAATCTTAAATCTAATAAATATTAAAAACAATAAAATTATTAAATAAAATAGAAAAAGTATGAGTGGAATCAATCAACATCTAAGTGCTGCTCTAAATATGGTACAAACAGCACACACAAAAATCACTATGGAAACAAATGCATCTGCAAATAACAACAGCAGTAACCAAACCAGCAGACCAATTGTTTTGCCAGACGGAACGGTAGTTCAAGATCCATCTGATGTACATTTATACAACTTGCGCAATGGTTGGAACGCGCCAACACCATTATTTGAAGACAATTCATATACCATCGTTACCCGTTCTTTCGCACCGCCTTCAACCTTTGGTGGTGGCTTTGAAGGCAACAACCGCGGATATAGTACCGATATTGACGCGAGTTCTAAAGTAACCCAATTGGTAGACATAGATTTGGATGAGCAAAATCCAATTCAAGATTTTGATGAATACAGCGATACTACCCGGCATCAATTAATTCCTGGTCGTATTTACGAGCGTACCGAAATTCCAGACGGTGGTATTGTTCATCAAAACGTAAGGCAAGAAGGTGATAAAACCATCTTACAATTTGGTACAGAAATAGATGCTGAAAATCCATTTACTGCCGGTCCGGGAGGCAATCCAAATCCTGCTCCTTCAATTGATGTATTTACAGAGTATGAAATTACTCAGGATAAAACAAACAATACTTTACATATAAAAGGAGCAATTACCGGCGACAACTTTCCAGCAACCGAAGCCTTAATCTATGATGCCAATGGTAATCCATTATTTTTGGGTGTAGGCGCACCTAACGAATTAGCCAGCCCTTTAGTTACCTTAATTGGAGAAAACGATAGACCCATAACCGACTTTGATATTACGGTAAATACCGATGCCAATGGAAATTTCGAAAGCATTGAAGCCAATGGACAAACCATTCCTATTGATCAATGGAATGAAAATTTCACTAGGCAAGATCCTTCTTTTACCGACCCTATAACCGGCTATGTTGATGGCGCAATAGAAGAAAGCAGAGAGGCAGCCGGTGAAATAAAAGACGAAACTCTTGAAGCCATAACAGAAATTAGAGAAGCCGAAGGTGTACGAGATACTGTTGGCGAAGTGGTAGAAGGGGGAGCAGAAATTGGTGGAGAAATTTTAGAAGGAGGAGCAGAAGTTGGTAAAACTTTTGTTGAAGACAGCATAAAAACAGCTGGTGCGACAGCCGGAGAAGTTATTGACCGGGTAACGCCTTGGGAAGGAAATATTCCAGATTTAAATCCATTTAATGATTAATGCTAATTTGATATTATACTTATTGAACAAAACCATATGCGATTAAAGATTGGATAAAATAATCATATAATAATAAGATCATTATATTTGAATTTTACAATTTCATTTTTCTATATTAGAAAATCAACATACAATTTGTGCGCATGTGTTATGATGGTAGTTGCGTTTTAGGGGATGGTGCGCTATCAATAATAACTAGTATAAAAGTATGTAGGGCAGGCTTTATCAAATGATAGATGCCTGCCTTTTTAATATACGGTTCTTTTTATTAAATGTTTCAATATTATATAAAAATTTAAACTAAAAAATGCAATGTCAACAATTGATATACCTCTTAAAATTATAAAACGGCAATGATCAAACCCAATCCAAAAACTACAGCAGTAACCGTACTTAAAATAGCAAGCTGTTTTAGTAAAGGGTCAAACTCATTATAGGTTTTTATAGTCAATATCTTATACAAATGAAAACCAAACAAAGGTAGACTTAACAAAAACAACCACTGTGTGCAATATTGAAAAGTTACTTGTGTGTAGATAATCAAAAACAATAAAGCCACTACAATTAAAATGCTGTGATATATTCTGGCATTACGAATACCCAATCGAACGGGAATGGTGATTTTATTACTGGCTTTATCATTTAATAGATCGCGCATATTATTTACATTTAAAACTCCAACACTTAATAAACCGAAAGCTGCTGCCGGCAATAAAGAAGAAGCGATGGTTTGATGTTGATGCAAAAAGGCAGTACCACCCACGGCAACAATGCCAAAAAATATAAAAACGAAAATATCACCAAAACCACTATATCCATAGGCATCATCGCCAACTGTATATTTTATGGAGGCGTAAATAGAAGCAAAACCTATCAACAGAAAAATAAGCATGATTGGCAGGTTTAAACCCGAAACAACAAACAACAAAGTGCTGCCACTTAGTAAGGCTATGGCGCCAAAAGCGATAATACCGTCCATCATTTGCCGGGCAGTTAAAATACCACTTTGCATAGCCCGTGCCGGACCAATCCGTTGTGCATTGTCTGTTCCTTTCTGGCTATCACCATAATCATTTGCCAAATTCGACAAAATTTGTAAAGCAAAAGCCGTTAGCAATGCCAATAGAAAAACCCAAACATTAAAGTAGCCATTAAATATGGCGAGTGCTGTTCCTAAAAAAATAGCGGCAAAAGCCAAAGGAAGCGTTCGCAATCTAAAAGCAATTAACCAAGGATTTTTTCTTTTTTTCATGATGGCGAAAATAGGTAAATGCTTTTAATTTACTTATACAATAAAGAATGCGGAGAAAATAAATTTATCAATTTGGAATAGATTATTTTTTTTCTTGATGAGGCAAAAAACGCAGGCTTAGTGGGGCTAAGTCGTGGCTTTTCAACGAAACCAAGGATAAAAAGAATCAGGGCAGATGGTAAATTTATTTTTTAGCATTCCTAATAAGCTGCAGGGCTAAACTTTTTACTACATTTGTAATCATACTTTCATAAACTATCATAATTAAATTAACAAACGTGAAACAAGGATTGATAATTTTAACCTGCCTATTTGGTGTAAGTTTTTTGTCAAATGCTCAAGAGGCGAAAGAAATCTTACAAAAATCAGAAGAGGTATTACGAGGTAGTTCAACAATTATTGACATGAAAATGACCATCGTTCGCCCAAAGTGGACCAGAGAAATGCAAATGAAGGTTTGGGCAAAAGGCAACGATTATTCGCTGATATATTTAAAAGCACCTAAACGTGATGAAGGTACTACTTTTTTAAAGCGGGAAAAAGAAATTTGGAATTGGATACCCAATATAGAACGGGTGGTTAAAATGCCGCCTTCTATGATGATGCAAAGTTGGATGGGTAGCGATTTTACTAATGACGATTTGGTGAGAAGTTCCTCTGTGATTGACGATTACGATCAAACACTAATTGGTGAAACAGAAATGAATGATAGAATGGCTTATGAAATTGAATTAATACCTAAACCCGATGCACCCGTTGTATGGGGTAAAGTAAAAACTTGGATCAGCAAAGAAGATTATTTGCAACTTAGATTAGAGTTTTATGATGAGGATGACTATTTGGTAAACGTTATGGAAATGGGCGACATTAAAGAAATGGGCGGACGTGTATTGCCAGCCAAAATGACTATTACTCCAGAAGAAGAACCCGACAATCAAACGATTATTGAATATTTAAGTATAGAATTTGATACCGAAATTCCAGAGGAAACCTTTAGTGTGCCGTTTATGAAGCGGGTTAGAGAGTAAAACACCAAAAATGCAGTAGTGGTCGCAATTTTTGCGACAAGTCATTCAATTCTTGGTATTATTCAATCCTTGTTATAATGGAAGTGGGTGAAGAAGAATTACGTACCGATAGTCATAATCTATCCACTGTTTAGTTTCAATCCTTGTTATAATGGAAGTGGGTGAAGAAGGCATTTATAACTATTCATTATGATGATCTTTTTCTTGTTTCAATCCTTGTTATAATGGAAGTGGGTGAAGAAGTTATGAGCGACTACATAAACTATTAAAGGATGGCATGTTTCAATCCTTGTTATAATGGAAGTGGGTGAAGAAGGAACAGCGCATTTCATTACGCCTGCATTATCTCTGCGTTTCAATCCTTGTTATAATGGAAGTGGGTGAAGAAGATCATCTGCATCAATATCGCCTTTGGCACAGATTTCGTTTCAATCCTTGTTATAATGGAAGTGGGTGAAGAAGTTTAATATTTTATAAGGTTTGTTTTTTAAATCATAGTTTCAATCCTTGTTATAATGGAAGTGGGTGAAGAAGGCATACAAAGCATCTACTATGCTTTTTGAGCATTTTGTTTCAATCCTTGTTATAATGGAAGTGGGTGAAGAAGAAAAAGCAGATGAAAATATTGAAGTGCAACCAGAAAGTTTCAATCCTTGTTATAATGGAAGTGGGTGAAGAAGCTGAAATTATTAATTTACTTTTTATTCCGTTTTCAAGTTTCAATCCTTGTTATAATGGAAGTGGGTGAAGAAGGCTACATAGGAGTTACCTACTATACCTACCGGAAAGTTTCAATCCTTGTTATAATGGAAGTGGGTGAAGAAGTAGATAATTCTTGTAATATTATATATGAGGTAAAAGAGTTTCAATCCTTGTTATAATGGAAGTGGGTGAAGAAGTGTCGATAACAAACCTTTTCAAATAATTTCTTAGGTGTTTCAATCCTTGTTATAATGGAAGTGGGTGAAGAAGTTGCAATGGCAACCGGTACGAAACCCAAAATATCATTGGTTTCAATCCTTGTTATAATGGAAGTGGGTGAAGAAGGCGAATTTTTTGCTTACCAAAAAAGATGGGCAGATTGTTTCAATCCTTGTTATAATGGAAGTGGGTGAAGAAGACAACCTTGTAACGGCTTACAAGTCGTGTCGGTACAAGTTTCAATCCTTGTTATAATGGAAGTGGGTGAAGAAGCTTAAAAACAACCATCGTACTATGGTGATAATTTTGTTTCAATCCTTGTTATAATGGAAGTGGGTGAAGAAGTCCAAGCCAACCGCTACCAATTAGGTAGCGGTTGTTGTTTCAATCCTTGTTATAATGGAAGTGGGTGAAGAAGACGACATGGTGCTAATTATGGCACAATGTACTTGGAAGTTTCAATCCTTGTTATAATGGAAGTGGGTGAAGAAGACCGTAGAGACGTTTCAATGCAACGTCTCTACATTAGTTTCAATCCTTGTTATAATGGAAGTGGGTGAAGAAGAAATCAGTATTACTTTCAAAGAGTTTTAAGAAGTTGTTTCAATCCTTGTTATAATGGAAGTGGGTGAAGAAGTTCATCACCTCTGTTACCAGCCCTAATGAAACCTCGTTTCAATCCTTGTTATAATGGAAGTGGGTGAAGAAGACAGTGCGCGTATATTAGAAATGCTCCAAACTGAAAGTTTCAATCCTTGTTATAATGGAAGTGGGTGAAGAAGGAAATTGGGCATTCAAAACTTATCTCAAAGAGCAGCAGTTTCAATCCTTGTTATAATGGAAGTGGGTGAAGAAGTTCATCAATTATTTCATCGGAAACGCCTATGCCTTTGTTTCAATCCTTGTTATAATGGAAGTGGGTGAAGAAGATCTTTATTTTTTCGGGAACATTACATTCCTTATTGTTTCAATCCTTGTTATAATGGAAGTGGGTGAAGAAGCTAATATTATAATCTTTCGCATTATTTACGCCGCTAGTTTCAATCCTTGTTATAATGGAAGTGGGTGAAGAAGACAGATAACAGATAGTTTTAAATCATATCCAAATTGTTTCAATCCTTGTTATAATGGAAGTGGGTGAAGAAGTTTAAGGCATTTGTTTCAAAAATGCGGCATTTTTTGTTTCAATCCTTGTTATAATGGAAGTGGGTGAAGAAGAAAATCAACCGGCTTATCCGCAACTTTTAAAAGGAGTTTCAATCCTTGTTATAATGGAAGTGGGTGAAGAAGTTCTAATAATTTTGGCCGTAATTGAGCGGCAATACAGTTTCAATCCTTGTTATAATGGAAGTGGGTGAAGAAGGGGAGTTTGAGAGATACCCGTAGTCCAACTAACTTGTTTCAATCCTTGTTATAATGGAAGTGGGTGAAGAAGTCATGAAAAAGCATTAAATGTAAGTTTATATAATAGTTTCAATCCTTGTTATAATGGAAG